>JAKAQU010000278.1 GCA_021819535.1 Pseudomonadota bacterium
CGGTCGGGGTCAGGCGGCGACGGCCCTCGGCGTCGTATTCGGCGCGCACGCGCTCGAACGTCATCCCGGTGAGCCGGCCATTCTCATGCACCACCGATTTCGGCGCGAGATAGTTGAGAATAGGGATGTCCTCGTGCATCGCATCTTCTTTTTCCCACGGGGAAGCCTTCATCTCGGCGAAGCCGGAGCGCACGACGACACGCACCTCCTCGCCGCCGAGCCGGCGGGCGGAGCGGCAGCAATCCATCGCCGTATTACCCCCGCCGAGCACGATCACACGCTTGCCGATCGATTTCACATGGCCAAAGCTGACCGAGGCCAGCCAGTCGATGCCGATATGGATATTGGCCGCCGCTTCCTGGCGGCCAGGCACGTCGAGGTCGCGCCCGCGCGGCGCGCCGCAGCCGACGAAAACCGCGTCATAGCCTTGCGCGAGGAGAGATTTGAGGCTGTTGACACGCTCGCCGAGCCGCGCCCGCACGCCGAGGTTGAGAACATACCCCACTTCCTCGTCGATCACTGCTTCGGGCAGGCGAAAGCGTGGGATCTGAAAGCGGATGAAGCCGCCGGCTTTCGCTTCGCCATCAAAGACGGTGACGTCATGCCCGGCGGCGGTGAGATCGCGTGCGACCGTGAGCGAGGCCGGCCCGGCGCCGACGCAGGCGATCCGCTTACCGGTCGGCGCAACCGGCGGCAGTGCCAGGCGCGCCGTGATATCGCCCTTATAGTCGGCGGCGACGCGCTTGAGGCGGCAGATCGCGACCGGATCCTCCTCAACCCGACCGCGGCGGCAGGCCGGCTCACAAGGGCGGTCGCAGGTGCGACCGAGAATACCGGGAAAAACATTGGATTTCCAGTTTATCATATAAGCATCGGCATATCGCCCCGCGGCGATCAGCCGGATATATTCTGGAACGGGCGTGTGGGCCGGGCAAGCCCATTGGCAATCGACGACTTTGTGGAAGTAGTCAGGATTACCGATATCGGTCGGCTGCAATGTCGTTTCCTTCCAGTTTGACCAGGTTACTTGGACCCGCGATGATACCGCTTTCGGTCATTACGCTTCTCTTGACGCTATGCCGCCCGTCCACCTCGATACAGACAGCATATCGTCCAATCATCGAGGCCGATGATAGCCCGCTTTTGGTCTCACCGAAAGATATCGAAAGAGGCTCCCGGGCGGGTCAGCGTGCCCCCATGACCTGGATTTCGATGACCTGGATATGGCCACGCCCGGCCAAGAGGGCGTGCGCCAATCCGATCTGTTCCCATGCCGATCTCGGTTGCCGATCGCGCTCTTGACGCCGGCGCCCGGCCTCGGTTTCTCTCCCGCTATGTCCGATCACCGACAACACTCACGACCGAACCGAAAGGGCGAGGCGGAAGCCTCGCGCCTCGTCAAGGAGGCCGAGGCGCTGCGTGCCAATCTCCACAAACGCAAGGCGCAAATCCGTGCCCGCCAAAGGCCTCCGGCGGCGGATGGCACGAGCGACGCGAAAGCCGGAGTGGAACCGCAAGGGTGATACCGCCCCGGATTTGGGTGCGGTTGCTATCGCGGCCTTTGCTGCTGCTCGTCGGGCTGATCGCAGCCGGGCTCGCCTGGCGGCTCATGCCACGTGATGGTGCGGCGCTTGCCCGGCTCTCGGCGATCGCGATCCGGGGCGGGGGCGGGACATTTCTCCTCGCAAGCGCCCTCGCCGTCGCGATCGGCATGCCGCGCCAGGCGGTGGCTTTCGCGGCCGGGCTCGGCTTCGGCGTCTGGCGCGGTCTCGCCCTCGCGCTGGCGGCGCAAATGCTCGGCTGTCTCGCCGATTTCCTCTGGGCGCGGACGCTTGCCGGACCCGGTCTTCGGAGACGGATCGCAGCCGGGCGCTGGCGCCGGCTCGCGGATCACCTCGCGGCGAGCCCGTTCCGCGCGACGCTCATGCTGCGCCTCCTCCCGGTCGGCAATAATCTCGTCCTCAACCTCGCCGCGGGCTTCGCGGGGCTCGCGGCATTTCCCTTTCTCGCGGCGAGTCTGATCGGCTATGTGCCGCAGAGCGTGGTCTTCGTCCTGCTCGGCAGCGGTATCGCCATTGGCGCGCGGGCCCGTATCGCGCTCGGGTTCGGCCTCTTCGCCGCTTCTTTCCTGCTCGGCCTCGCCCTCTTGCGCGCTATGCCGGGGCCGGCGACATCGGGCGGCGTTGATACGCCGTGACTTCGACGCCGATCGCGAGATTGAACGCCGCCGGATCGCCAAAAGGCAGGATCTGCGCCATGGCAACGCCGGTGAGATCGCGTCCCGGATCGATCCAAAAATAGGTATTGGCGACCCCCGACCAGGAAAGCGCGCCCATGCCGCGCCCGGTCGGCAAAGCCTGGCGATTGATGAGAAAGCCGAGCCCCCAGCCGAAATCGATCCCGGGCGGGGGCTTGATTTCGAGCGCCATCTCCGGGATCACGCTCCGCACCTGGCCGGCGGGAAGATCGCCGATCTGGTTCGACGCCATGCGATCGACCGTCTCCGCTTTCAGGATGCGAACCCCGTCAAGCTCGCCGCGGCGGAGAATTGCGCGGGTGAAGCGGAGATAATCGCGCGGCGAGCCGAACATGCCATGCCCGCCGGCCTGATATTCCGGCGCCGGCGGGACGGCGAAGGGAACCGGAGCCAGGCTGCCATCGGGTCCGCGGGCATGAAGCCCGGCGACATGCGCGGCGCGGCCGGCATCGAGGCCGAAGCCGGTCCCCGTCATGCCGAGCGGGCCGGTGATGTTCTCGGCGATGAAGCGATCGAGGCTTTGGCCGCTCGCCGCCTCGATGACGCGGCCGAGCCAATCGGTGCTGATGCCGTATTCCCAGCGCTCGCCAGGGTCGAAGACCAGCGGCAGGGCGAGCGCCGCGCGCTTGCCGCTGGTGCCGCGCGGGATGTTGTTGTCGCGGACATAGCGCAGGATGTCGGCATTGCCGAAATCATAGGCGAAGCCGGAGGTGTGGGTGAGGAGATGGCGAAGGGTGATCGGGCGCCGCGCCGGGCGGAGACGCGGGCGGCCCGCATCATCGAAACCGTCGAGCACCCGGGGCGCGGCAAGCTCGGCGACCAGCGTTTCGACCTCGGTTTCGAGACCGAGCTTGCCCCGCTCGACGAGCTGCATCGCCGCAACCGAAACGATCGGCTTGGTCATCGAAGCGAGCCAGAACACGGTATCGGGCGTCATCGCCGCCCCTGCTCCGAGCGCGCGTTTCCCCGCGGCGGCCTCGGCGATCACACCGTTCGCATCGGCGATCATGGCGACCGCGCCCGGCACCTGACCGGTTGCGACCGCGGTCTGCAATAGCGTCTCGAGCGCCGCCCTCATGCGCCCAATCCCTGATAGATCGCGCGCTCGAACGCGGCGTAAAGGGCGAGGGCTCTCGGGTCGGCAAAGGGCAGAAGCTGCATCATGATCACTCCGGTCAGTTGGCTCTCACGATCGATCCAGAAATAGGTATTGCCGAGCCCGGCCCAGGCGAGGCTTCCGGCCTTGCGGCCATGCGGGCCGGGCGCGGTGTTGATGAGAAAGCCGAGCCCCCATCGCTGGCCCATGCCGGGGAAGAAATCGACATCATGGGAAACGCCCGGCTGCACGCTCCGCATCATCCCGGCTTGAAGCTCGCCGATAGAATTCTCCGCCATGAGAGCGATGGTCTCGGGTTTCAGGAGGCGCTCGCCATCGAGGCTGCCGCCACCGAGCAGCATGCGGAGAAAGCGGAGATAATCAGCGCCGCTGCCGAAAAGCCCACCACCCCCCATGAAATAGTCCGCCCCGGCGGCGGGGTCGAAATCGATCGGCACGAGGCTGCCATCGGCCTCGCGCTGATGCATGCCAGCGGCACGTCCGCGCATCGCCGGGGTCGGAATGAAATCGGTGTCATGCATGCCGAGCGCATCGAGGATATGCGTGCGAAAATAATCTTGCAGCGTCTGCCCCGAGACCACTTCCACCGCGCGGCCGACGAAATCGGTGCTGACGCCATAATTCCATTGCGTGCCGGGATCGAAGAGGAGCGGCGTTTGCAAGGCGGCGCGGCGACGGGAGATGGCATGCGGCACGCCGGCTTGCGCCATGACGCGCCCGATCTCGGCGTTCCAGGTATCATAGCCGAAGCCGGCGGTATGGGTCAGCAGATGGCGGAGGGTGATCGGGCGTTTGGCCGGACGAAGACGCGGGCGGCCGGCGTCATCGAAGCCGTCGAGCACCGGGCGGTCGGCCAATTCCGGGAGGATCGGCGCGATCGGCGCATCGAGCGCCAGCATCCCTTCCTCGACCAGTTGCATCAGA
>JAKAQU010000007.1 GCA_021819535.1 Pseudomonadota bacterium
CCGATCTTATTTCCCGGCATCCTGGCTTCCGGCCAACATTCGACAAGCCGACTTGCGGCACTTGCCCCCGCCGCATATGTTTGAGCAATATGCCTTAATTATATGGCGCGGGGCAGGGGCAGACCTGAAAACGGGTCGCCTGAAAACAGGTCGGGGGAGACGATCATGGCGGCAACGCAGAAGGACGAGCTGTGCGTCTGGGCGGAGCGCATGCCGGAGAAACCGGCGCTCATTTTCCCGCAATCCGGTCGGGAAGAGAGTTTCGCGAGCCTCGATGCCGGCGCCGACCGCCTCGCCCAGGCGTTGATCGGGCTCGGGTTGGAGGCCGGCGCGATGATCGCCGTTTTGCTCGAAAACCGCTCGGAGATTTTCACCATCGCCTGGGCCGCGCGGCGCGCCGGGCTCTATTACGCGATGCTGAACACGCATCTCCGCCCGCGCGAAATCGCCTATCTGATCGAGGATAGCGGCGCCCGTCTGCTGATCACTTCCAGCACTTTGCTCGCAGACGTGCCAGGTGAGATCCGAAAGCGCCTGCCCATCATTCTCGTCGATGGCAGTGCGGCGGCGCGCGATCTTTCGCTGGCCGCCCTGATCGCGCCTTATGCCGCGCGAACATCGCTCCCCGAGCGGCCGATCGGACGCGAATTTCTCTACTCTTCCGGCACTTCGGGCCTGCCCAAGGGCATACGCCATCCGCTGCTGCCCGCCGATCAGCGGGGCATCAAACAGCCGGCTGAGCACGCAATCGATGCCTTGGCACAATTCGAGCCGGACGGCATCTATCTCTCGCCGGCGCCGCTCTACCACGCCGCCCCGCACGTCTATAGCCTGATTGCGCTCGCACGCGGCATGAGCGTCGTCGTTCTGGAAAAATTCGCGCCCGAAGCGGTGCTCGCCGCGATCGAGCGCTATCGTGTCACTCATAGCCAATTCGTGCCAACGATGTTCATCCGCCTCCTTGCTCTCCCGGCGGACGTGCGGGCGCGCTATGATCTCTCCTCGCTCCGGCGCGCGATCCACGCCGCGGCACCCTGCCCGGTGCATGTGAAGGAAAAAATGATCGCCTGGTGGGGGCCGATTTTAGTCGAATACTACGCGGGCTCGGAGCGGGTCGGCACCACCGTGATCGAAAGCGCGGAATGGCTTACGCACAAGGGCTCGGTCGGGCGCGCGGTGGTCGGCGAGATCCACATCCTCGACGAGGATGGCAACGATCTCCCGCCGGGCGAGGTCGGCGGCATCTGGTTCGCCAACGTGCCGCGCTTTTCCTATCACAATGCGCCGGAAAAAACCGCCGCGTCCTTCAACGACCGCGGCTATGCGACCTATGGCGATCTCGGCCATCTCGACGAGGAAGGCTATCTCTATCTCAGCGACCGCCGCTCCGATCTCATCCTCTCGGGCGGAAGCAATGTCTACCCTGCCGAAATCGAAAGCGTTCTCCTCGAACATCCGCTGATCGCCGATGCCGGGGCGGTAGGGGTGCCGGATGATGATTTCGGCGAGGTGGTGCTCGCCGTCGTGCAGCCGGTGGCGGCGCCGGAGAGTATCGGCCTTACCCCCGAGGCGGTGATCGATTTCTGCCGTGTGCGCATGGCGAGCCTCAAATGCCCGCGCATCGTTATGTTCACCGATAAACTGCCGCGCACGCCGACCGGCAAATTGCTCAGGCGGGAGTTGCGGGAAAAATACCGCTCAGAAATGGCTCCAGCCGCCGGATTTTAGAGCCATTTCCGCCCCCGTTCCATCGCGCACCACGACTCGCGCCGGATCAGCGTGGAAATGGCCGATGCGGGTGACGGCGACGGAGGCTGCCGCCGCTGCCGCCTGTAGTCTCGCCGCCCGTTCGGGGGGAACCGCGAGCACGAGTTCGTAATCATCGCCGCCGGTGAGGCAGCGCGTGAGATGATCAGGGCCAGCCTCGCGCGCGGCGTGGGAAAGCGGTACCATCTCCGCCTCGATCACCGCGCCGAGGCCGGCCGCGCGGCAGAGATGGCCGAGATCCTGAACCAGCCCGTCCGAAACATCCATCCCCGCCCGCGCGATCCCGGCGAGTGCTGCGCCAAGCGCAACCCGCGGCTCGGGTAGAAGATAGCGGCCGAGCAGCGTCTTGCTCGGGTCGGCCAACTCTCCGCGGCGCACCGCGAGGCCGAGGGCCGCATCACCGATGGTGCCGCTGACCCAGACCTCATCGTCTGGCTGCGCTCCCACGCGCCGGAGCGCCTTGCCCGCTGGAACCTCACCGAAAATGGTGAGCGAGAGGGCGAGCGGCCCCGAGATCGAGGTCGTATCGCCGCCGAGAAGCGAAATGCTAAACTGCGCCTGATCCTCGGCCAAGCCGGCGGCGAAGCTTTTGAACCAGGATTCCGGCGTCTCCTTCGGCGCGGCGAGGGTCAGGAGATAGCCGAACGGTGTCGCCGCCATCGCCGCGAGATCGGAAAGATTGACCCGCAAGAGCTTGCGCGCGATCAGATCGGGCGGATCATCGGGCAGGAAATGGACGCCTGCGATCATCGCATCGACCGAAACCACCCATTCCCGCCCAGGAATTGCGGGCAAAATCGCTGCATCGTCAGCCAGCGCCAACCCCGCTGGCCCGGCTAGCGGGCGGAAGTATTTTTCGATCAGGGCGAATTCACGGGCAAGTGCAGCCATTTGAGAACCTTCTTTTTGCTTCCGAAAAAGAAGATTTTTCCGTTCCCTCGGAGTTATTATTCTCCTCGGAGCGGGCAGCGCCTATGGCATTGCCCAGCGAATGAAAGTTTTTTTGGTTTTTTTCAAAAAAGAACCGTTTTTCTTTCCTTACGGCGCCTCGGCAACCTCGCGCATCGCCCGCGCTGATTGCAGATGGTCTAGAGTTGCGTCGCGCGCCGCGACATCGGCTTTGTCGACTGCCGCATAGGCCGCCTCGGCCTCATTGATGCGGCGTTCAGCGGCGCTTTTCGAGATCTCGGCGAGGGGCGAGACCTCGCTTGCCAAAACCGTGCAGCGCGTCGTGGTGATTTCGGCGAAGCCACCGGCGACGAACATCCGGCTGGTTTCCTTGGCGCCCTCGAAAATGCGAATGAGGCCGCCGCGCAGCAGAACGATCATCGGCGCGTGACCGGGGAGGACGCCGATATCGCCCTCTGATCCCGGCACCACGACCATGTCCACCTCGCGCGAGAGGAGAAGCCGCTCCGGCGAGACGATTTCGAGCGCGGTCGGCATCAGGCGGCGGCTTTCAGGCTTTCCGCCTTCTTGAGGGCCTCCTCGATGGTGCCGACCATGTAGAACGCGGCTTCCGGCAGGTGGTCGTATTCACCCGCGCACAGGCCCTTGAAGCTGCGGATGGTGTCGGCGACGGGGACGAAGACACCGGGGAAGCCGGTGAACACTTCCGCGACATGGAAGGGCTGCGAGAGGAAGCGCTGGATCTTGCGCGCCCGTGAGACCACCAGCTTGTCCTCTTCCGAAAGCTCGTCCATGCCGAGAATGGCGATGATGTCCTGGAGGCTCTTATAGGTTTGCAGGATGCGCTGCACCTCGCGCGCGACATTGTAGTGCTCCTCGCCGACGATGCGCGGGTCGAGCGAGCGCGAGGTCGAATCGAGCGGATCGACGGCGGGATAGATGCCGAGTTCGGCGATCTGGCGCGAAAGCACGGTGGTCGCATCGAGATGGGCGAACGAGGTCGCCGGCGCCGGGTCGGTCAGGTCGTCGGCGGGGACATAGATCGCCTGCACCGAGGTGATCGAGCCTTTTTTGGTGGAGGTGATGCGCTCCTGCAGCGCGCCCATGTCGGTCGCCAGCGTCGGCTGATAGCCGACCGCCGACGGAATACGCCCGAGAAGGGCCGACACCTCGGCTCCGGCCTGGGTGAAGCGGAAGATGTTATCGACGAAGAACAGTACGTCCTGGCCTTCCTCGTCGCGGAAATATTCGGCGAGCGAAAGGCCTGAGAGAGCGACGCGGGCGCGGGCGCCCGGAGGCTCGTTCATCTGGCCATAGCAGAGTGCCACTTTTGAGCCCGGCCCGTCGAGCTTGATGACGCCGGCATCGATCATCTCGTGATAGAGATCGTTGCCTTCGCGCGTGCGCTCGCCGACGCCGGCGAACACCGAGACGCCGCCATGAGCCTTGGCGATGTTGTTGATCAGTTCCTGGATCAGCACTGTCTTGCCGACGCCGGCGCCGCCGAAAAGGCCGGTCTTGCCGCCCTTGAGATAGGGCGCGAGCAGGTCGATGACCTTGATGCCGGTGACGAGGATTTCCGCCGAGGTCGCCTGCTCTTCGAAGGCCGGCGCCTCGCGGTGGATCGGGAAGCGGTTCTTGGTCTCGATCGGGCCGCGCTCGTCGATCGGCTCGCCGATGACGTTGAGGATGCGCCCGAGGGTTTCCGGGCCGACCGGCACCGAGATCGGCGCCCCGGTATCGACGACTTCGCGGCCGCGCACGAGGCCGTCGGTGCTGTCCATGGCGATGCAGCGCACCGTGCGCTCGCCGAGTTCCTGCGCGACTTCGAGCACCAGCTTGCGCTCATCGATCATCGTCGTCAGTGCGTTCTGGATGAACGGCAACTCGCCGTCGAACTGCACATCGACCACGGCGCCGAGAACCTGGGTCACGCGCCCGACTATGTTTTTCGCCATGCTTGGCACTCCTCTCTGCGTGGTCGATCTCAAACGGCTTCGGCGCCGGAGATGATTTCGATCAATTCGCGGGTGATATTAGCCTGACGGCTGCGGTTGTAATCGAGGGTCAGGCGCTTGATCATGTCGCCAGCGTTACGGGTCGCGTTATCCATCGCCGTCATGCGCGCGCCCTGCTCGCCGGCGGCGCTCTCGACCAGCGCCTTGTAGATCTGGACCGCGAGATTTTGCGGCAGGAGCCGCGCGAGCAGCCCCTCCTCCTCGGGTTCGAATTCATAGATCGCCCGCGCGCCCGAGGCCTCCGCCGCCGGCGCCGCGGCGACGGGGGCGGGGATCAGCCGCGCTTCCGTCGGCACCTGCGATATCACCGAGACGAAACGGTTATAGACCAGCGTGCAGACATCGAAAGCGCCCGATTGCATCAGGGTGATCAGGCGCTGCGCGATCGCCTCGGCGTCGGCGAATTCGACCTGTTTGCGTCCGGCGAAGGAGACATCGAAAATGATGCGATCGCCGAAGTCGCGGCGCAGGAAATCGCGCCCCTTGCGCCCGATCGCGGCGAGCTTGACCTGCTTGCCCTCCGCTTCGAGGCGCCTTGCGAGCGTTCGCGCGGCGCGGCCGATACTGGCGTTGAAGGCGCCGGCGAGCCCGCGATCGGCGGTGACGGCGACGATCAGATGCGTCGCCTCGCGCCCGTTGCCGACCAAAAGCGGCGGCGCGGCGGGGTTGCCGGCGGCACTCGCGGCCAGCGTCGCCAGCATGCGCTCCATCCGTTCGGCATAGGGCCGCGCCGCCTCGGCGCGGATTTGCGCCCGGCGCAGTTTCGACGCCGAGACCAGCTTCATCGCACTGGTGATCTTTTGCGTCGATTTGACGCTGTCGATACGGATGCGAAGCGCCTTGAGATTGGCCATGGATTTTGATCAGCCGAAAGTCTTCACGAAACCGTCGAGGAAGGCGATCAACTGCTTCTCGGTCTCGGGTTTGATTTCGCGGTCATTGCGGATAGCGTCCAGAATGCCGCCCTTGGCGCGCAGTTCCGAGAGCATCTGGCGCTCGAAGGCACCGATGCGCTCGATCGGCAGCGCGTCGAGATAGCCGCGCACGCCGGTAAAGATCGAGACCGCCTGCTCCTCGACCGGCATCGGTTGATATTGCGGCTGCTTCAGTAATTCGGTGAGGCGCGCGCCGCGCGCGAGCAGGTTGCGGGTCGAGGCATCGAGGTCGGAGGCGAATTGCGAGAATGCCGCCATTTCGCGATACTGGGCGAGTTCGAGCTTGATGCGCCCGGCGACCTGCTTCATCGCCTTGATCTGCGCCGCCGAGCCGACGCGCGAGACTGAGATGCCGACATTCACCGCCGGACGGATGCCCTTGAAGAACAGTTCGGTCTCAAGGAAGATCTGGCCATCGGTGATCGAAATCACGTTGGTCGGAATATAGGCCGAGACGTCGCCGGCCTGGGTTTCGATCACCGGCAGCGCGGTGAGGCTGCCTGCACCCATCTCGTCCGACATCTTGGCGGCGCGTTCGAGGAGGCGAGAGTGGAGATAAAACACGTCGCCGGGATAGGCCTCGCGCCCCGGCGGGCGGCGCAGCAAAAGCGACATCTGGCGATAGGCGACCGCTTGCTTCGAGAGATCGTCGTAGAAAATCACCGCGTGCATGGCGTTATCGCGGAAATACTCGCCCATGGTGCAGCCAGTATAGGGTGCGAGAAACTGCATCGGCGCCGGGTCGGAGGCGGTCGCGGCGATGACGATGGAATACTCCATCGCACCGTTCTCTTCGAGCGTGCGCACGAGCTGCGCGACCGTCGAGCGCTTCTGCCCGACCGCGACATAGATGCAATAGAGCCTCTTGCTCTCGTCGCTGCCGGCGTTGATCGCCTTCTGGTTGAGGATGGTATCGATGATCACCGCCGTCTTGCCGGTCTGGCGGTCGCCGATGATCAGCTCGCGCTGGCCGCGGCCGATCGGGATCAGCGCGTCGATCGGCTTCAAGCCGGTCTGCATCGGCTCGTGGACCGATTTGCGGGCGATGATGCCCGGCGCCTTGACCTCGACGCGGCGCCGCTCGGCGCCCTCGATCGGCCCCTTGCCGTCGATCGGATTGCCGAGCCCGTCCACCACGCGGCCGAGCAGCGCCTTGCCGACCGGCACATCGACGATGTCCTTGGTCCGCGTCACCGTATCGCCTTCGCGGATCTCGCGGTCATCGCCGAAAATCACCACGCCGACATTATCGGTCTCGAGGTTGAGCGCCATGCCCTTGATGCCGGCGGCGGGAAATTCCACCAATTCGCCGGCCATGACGTTTTGCAGGCCGAAGATGCGCGCGATGCCGTCGCCGACGCTCAACACCTGGCCGGTTTCGGCGACATTGGCCTCGGTATCGAAGGCGGCGATCTGTTTTTTCAGGATCTCGGAAATTTCGGCGGGGCGGATTTCCATCACGCGGCTCCCTTCATGGCGTACTGCAGGCGCTGCAGACGGGATTTCAAACTGGAATCGTAAAGACGGGTGCCGATCCGGACGACGAGCCCGCCGAGCAGGCTGGGATCGACCTCGGGGATCAGCCGCACATTGCTGTAGCCAGCCTCGATCAGGCGGGCACGCAGCGCCTGCGCCTGAACCTCGGTGAGCGGGTGCGCTGCCGTCACATGGGCGATGACGACGCCGCGTTTCTCCGCGACCAGGGCCGCGAAGGCATGCACGAAAGCGGGCAAATCGCGCAGCCGCCGGTTGGTGATGACGACGCCGACGAAATTGCGCACGATCTCGCCGAAACCCTGCGCGACCAGAACCGCGAGTGCTGCGTCCCGCGCTGCGTTCACATCGATCAGCGGGCTTTCGATGAGGCGGCGGAAATCCGCGCTTTCTTCGATCAGCCGGCCAAGCGCTTCCATTTCGCTGACCACCGGGTCGAGCGCATGGGCTTCGTCGGCATGGCCATAAAGCGCCGTCGCGTAACGCCCGGCGAGGCCCGAGGCATGAGAAGCGCCGATCGAGACTGTGGTGTCAGTGGCCACGCTGTCACTTTCCCGTCGTTGAGGTCTCAGTGCGGAGGTTACGCGAAACGAGGCGCAAAGCCCCGGCGCCGGGCGTCTAGCATGGGGGGGTGGCGCGCGCAACGTGTGCGGGGCAGGAAAACGCGTCGAGGGGCCGAAAAATCACAGAAACGAGATCGGATCGATATCGACCGCGATACGCGCCCCGCGTGGCACCGCGATGGCGGCGAGCCAGGCGCGAAGGATGGGCTGTAGCGCGAGCCCACGCCGCGCCTTGACGAGGAGCCGCCGGCGGTGGCGCCCGCGGAGGATGGCGAGCGGCGCCGGTGCCGGGCCGAATATCTCGATCCCGGGCGATGCCGGCATCGCCCGGGCGAGCGCGCGGGCCAGATCATCGGCCGCCGCCGCCGTCCCGGCGCTGACGATGAGGGCGGCGAGGCGCCCGTAGGGCGGCCAATGCCCGGCCCGGCGCGCGGCTTTCTCGGCGGCCAGAAACGCCGCCTGATCGCCGGCCGCGAGTGCGCGCATCACCGGATGCTCGGGCGCGAAACTCTGCAACAGGACGCGCCCCGGCGCCTCCGCCCGCCCCGCCCGCCCGGCGACCTGATGCAGCAACTGAAAACAGCGCTCGGCGGCGCGGAGATCGCCACCCGCGAGGCCGAGATCGGCATCGACCACACCAACCAGCGTGAGATGCGGAAAATGCCAGCCTTTGGCGACGATCTGCGTGCCGATGATGAGATTGATCTCGCGCGCGAGGATCGCCGCCGCCGCCCGCGCCGCGTCTCCGGCCCTGGTCAGCGTGTCGGACGCCATGACCAGGCGGCGCGCCTCGGGAAACAAGGCCGCCGCCTCCTCATCGATACGCTCGACGCCCGGGCCGATCGGCGCGAAAGATGCGCCGGCCCCGCAGGCCGGACAGGCCTCCGGCGCCCGTGCCTCATAGCCGCAGTGATGGCAGACGAGCCGCGTCGCGCCCGCTCGGCGACGATGGGCGACTAGCCAGGCCGTGCAATGCGGGCATTGCAGCCGATGGCCGCAGGCGCGGCAAAGCGTGAGCGGGGCATAACCGCGGCGGTTCAGAAACAGCATCGCCTGTTCGCCGCGCGCGAGTGTCTCGGCGATGGCGGCGACCAGGGAGGGCGCGAGAAACCGCCCGCGCGCCGGCGGGTCGGCGCGGAGATCGATCATCGCGACCTCCGGCAGGGCAGCTCCACCATGGCGGGCGGGCAGAAGGAGATGGCGATAGCGCCCGGCCTCGGCGTTGGCGAGGCTTTCCAGGCTCGGCGTCGCCGAGGCGAGAACCACCGCCGCCTCCGCCAGGCGCCCGCGCACCACCGCCATGTCGCGGGCGTGGTAGATCACGCCTTCTTCTTGCTTGAAGGCGCTTTCATGCTCCTCGTCGACGATGACGAGGCCGAGCGCAGGAAACGGCAAAAACAAAGCCGAGCGCGCGCCTACCACCACCGGCGCTGTCCCGCGCGCGACCGCGAGCCAGGTATCGCGGCGTCGCGCCGGGCCGAGATCGGAATGCCAGACCGCCGGGGCCGTGCCAAACCGCGCCGCGAATCGCGCCAGCCATTGCGCGGAAAGCGCGATTTCAGGAAGCAGGATCAAAGCCTGGCGTCCGGCCTTCAGCGCTTGCGCGATCGCCTCGAAATAGACTTCTGTCTTGCCGGCGCCGGTGACACCTTCGAGGAGGGTTACGGAAAATCGCGCGGCTCGCACCGCCTCCCGAAGTGCTGCTGCGGCTTCGGCTTGATCGGGGGAGAGGCTCGGGCCGGGGTGATCGGGATCGGGGGCGGAAAAGAGCGGCGTGCGCCGTGGGCGGGCGCGTTTTGCCAAATCGATGCGAAGCGCCATCGCCAGCACGTCCCCGGGCGGCGAGAGCGTATAGGCGGCGAGCCAATCGATCAGCGCGCGGAGATCGCGCGGCAACCTCGGCGCGCCGGCGACGGGCACGAGGGGGCGGAGTTCGGCCTCTGGCGCGGTGCCGGCGCCGGCATCCCAGACCACGCCCCAAACCTCGCGGCGGCGAAGAGGTGCGCGAACAATCGTCCCCGGCGGCGGCGCGCCTTCGGCGGGTGCCGCGTAATCGAGCGGTCCCGCGAACGGATAGGGCAGCAAAACCGGCACCCCGAGCGCCCTTTCGCCACCCGCCGCCATCGCCTATCGTTCTCCCGTCATGCGTGAGCCCTCCGATACCGCCTTGCCCGTGCCCGGCAAAGGGCAGAGCGCCGATGCCGCTCGCGCCGCCTGGTGCGCCTGGCTCGCCGATGAGCGCCGGGCCGCGCCGGCGACGCTCGCCGCCTACGGCCAGGACGTCGCCGGATTCTTGGGCTTCCTCACCCGCCATCTCGGCGCCGAGCCTGATCTCGCTGCCCTCGGCGCGCTCCGCCTCGCCGATTTCCGCGCCTGGCTCGCCGAGGCCGCCGAGGCGAGGATCGGTAGCGCGACACGAAGCCGGCGGCTTTCGGCGCTGCGCAGTTTTTTTCGTTTTCTCGCGCGCCGCCAAGGCATCGACAACGGCCAGATCGCGCTTCTCGGCGGCCCGCGCCCGAAGCGCCTTCTGCCGCGGGCGCTGAGCGAGCGCCAGGCGCTCACCATCGCCGACGATATCGGCGAGCAGGCAGCGACGGCCGCGTTCGAAGCGCGTGATGTCGCATTTTTTTCGCTGCTCTATGGTTGTGGTCTCAGGATTTCGGAGGCGCTCGGCCTCGATTGCGGTGCGGCGCCACGGCCGGGGAGCGACCTACCGCTCAGGGTTCTGGGCAAGCGCGCGAAAGAGCGGCTGGTGCCGGTTCTCCCCGCCGTCAGGGAGGCGATCGCCGCCTGGCTCGCCCTTCATCCCTGCCCGGAGCCGGCAGCGCCCCTCTTCCTCGGCGCGCGCGGGGGGCGGCTCAACCCGGCGGTCGCGCAAAAAATTCTCCGCGATTTCCGCCGCCGGCGCGGCCTTCCCGAGCACGCGACCCCGCACGCCCTCCGCCATTCCTTCGCAACCCACCTGCTCGGGGATGGTGCCGATCTTCGCGTCATCCAGGATCTGCTGGGTCACGCCAGTCTCGCCTCGACCGAGCGCTATACTGCCATCGATGCCGCGTCCCTGATCGCGGTCTGGCGCCGCGCCCATCCGCGTTCGGGCTGTTAGCCGGGCTCCCAGACGGCTATCGTCGAGGCGCCAGCGTCCGATGTTTTCCGCGCGAGGGAAGGGCGCAACAATTCGTTCGACATCGAAAGACGCGACCGTTATCCTTAGCGGACGTTACCGCCTGCGCGGCGCCGCCGCGTCCGTGAAAAACCGAGTGGGAGACCAACCATGCAACCAGCCGCCGATCTGATCGGGCGCGTCCTGATCGCCGTTCTTTTCATCCTTGCCGGCATTGGCAAAATCGAGAACCCCTCCGGCACCATGCAATATATCGCCTCGGGCGGCCTGCCGCTGCCGATGGCGGCTTATCTCGTCGCCGTCATCATCGAGGTGGGAGGCAGTATTCTCCTCGTCCTCGGCTGGCAGACACGCTCGGTTGCGGCGATCATGGCGCTCTTTTCGCTGGTTACCGCCTTCGCGTTCCACAATAATTTCGCCGATCATGGCCAGCAGATCAATTTCCTGAAAAATCTCGCGATCGCCGGTGGCTTGCTGCACATCGTCGCTTTCGGCGCCGGCGCCTTCAGCCTCGATCACCGTCTTGCCAACCGCGGCGCGAGCCACGCGACGGCCTGACGCCGCTGCTTGCCGATGCTTCCCGCCGGGGCGGGAAGCATCCGGCGCCTGTCATGAGCGTTCGCAATGCGGCGATGAATAATGCTTGCCGATCGCCTTTCGCTCTCGACAAATCGGCGGCAGCGATCAACCATGATCCCGAATGGATGATGGGGATTGCATGATGAACACTCATGACACGAGCGCGAAGAGCGCGGGTACCATGGTCGAGGCGGGCGGGCTCCGTATCGACCGCGACCTCTATCGCTTCGTCGTCGATGAGGTGCTGCCTGGCGCCGGTGTCGCCGAGAAGGTGTTTTGGGACGGGTTCGGCGAGCTCGTGCGCGATTTCGGCCCGAAAAACCGCGCCCTGCTCGACCGCCGCGACGCGTTGCAGCGCGAAATCGATGCCTGGCACGAGGCCCGCGCCGATCAGGCTTTCGACGAAGCGGCCTATCAGGCGTTTTTGCGCGAGATCGGTTATCTGGTGCCAGAGCCGGCGCCGTTTTCGATCTCCACCGACCGCGTCGATCCCGAAATCGCCCATATCGCCGGGCCGCAGCTCGTCGTCCCCATCACCAACGGGCGCTATGCGCTGAACGCCGCCAATGCCCGCTGGGGCAGCCTCTATGATGCGCTCTATGGCACCGATGCGTTGCCGGAGGCGCCGGCGGCGAAGGTCAAGGGTTATGACCCGGCGCGTGGTGCCGCGGTCATCGCCTGGGCGCGGCACTTCCTCGATGAGACGTTTCCGCTGGCCGGCGTCAGCCACGCCGAGGCCACCGGCTATGCCGTCCGCGACGGCCAGCTCGTCGTCAGCCATGCCAAGGGCAGTGTCGCGTTGCGCGATCCCGCGCAACTTGCCGGTTTCATCGGCGATGCCGCGGCGCCGCGCGCCGTGCTGCTCCGCCATCACGGCCTTCATGTCGAGCTGATCGTCGATCGCAACCACCCGATCGGGCGGACGGATAGCGCCGGCATTGCCGATATCGTCATCGAATCGGCGATCAGCACGATCATGGATTGCGAGGATTCGGTCGCGACCGTCGATGCCGCCGACAAGATCGAGGCCTACCGCAACTGGCTCGGCCTCGCGCGCGGCACGCTCGTCGCTAGTTTCGAGAAAGGCGGGCAGACGCTTGAGCGCAAGCTCAACCCCGATCGCGTTTTCACGCGGCCCGATGGCGGCACGCTGACGCTCCCCGGGCGGAGCCTGATGCTGGTGCGCAATGTCGGCCACCACATGTACACCGACGCGGTGCTGGACGCCGAGGGCCGGGAGATCCCGGAGACCTTCCTCGATGCCGCCATCACCTCGCTGATCGCGGCGCATGATCTGCGCGGCACCGGTCCGCTTCGGAACAGCCGCGCCGGCTCCGTCTATATCGTGAAGCCCAAGCTGCACGGGCCGGAAGAAGTGGCGCTCGCCGATGCGCTTTTCGCTCGCGTCGAGGATATTCTCGGCCTGCCGCGCAGCACCCTGAAAATGGGTATCATGGACGAGGAGCGGCGGACCAGCGCCAATCTCGCCGCCTGCATCTTTGCCGCGCGCACCCGGGTCGCCTTCATCAATACCGGCTTCCTCGACCGTACAGGCGATGAAATCCACACCGTCATGGCGGCCGGCGCCGTGATCCGCAAGAACGAGATGAAGAGCACCGCCTGGATCCGCGCCTATGAAGACCGCAACGTCACGATCGGCCTTGCCGCCGGGCTCGCCGGGCGGGCGCAGATCGGCAAGGGGATGTGGGCGGCGCCCGACCGCATGGCGGAGATGCTGGCACAAAAGATCGCCCATCCCGAGGCCGGCGCCAACACCGCCTGGGTGCCATCACCGACCGCGGCGACGCTGCATGCCCTCCATTATCACAAAATCGATGTCGCGGCACGGCAGAAGGCGCTGGCGCGAAAACCAACCCCGCCGCTCGCCGATCTCCTCACGCTGCCGCTGGCCCAAGGCATCAACTGGTCGCCGGCCGACCTCCAGCAGGAGCTGGACAACAACGCGCAGGGCATCCTCGGCTATGTCGTGCGCTGGATCGACCAGGGCGTGGGCTGCTCGAAAGTGCCCGATATCCACGATGTCGGGCTGATGGAGGACCGCGCCACCTTGCGCATCTCGAGCCAGCACATCGCCAACTGGCTGCATCATGGCGTGGTCAGCGAAGAGCAGGTAATGGCGACGCTCAAGCGCATGGCGGAAGTCGTCGATCGCCAGAACAAGGGCGATCCCGCCTATCGGCCGATGGCGCCGAGCTTCGATGGTGTCGCCTTCAAGGCCGCCTCGGATCTCGTCTTCAAGGGCCGCGCGCAGCCGAACGGCTACACCGAATTCGTGCTGCATCATTGGCGGCGCGAGGCGAAAAGAGGGGGCTGAGGCAAGGCTTCCGGCGCGGGCGCGGGGCGACCCCGCCCGCGCCAGGGCATCGCTATGGGCGCGTCCTTTGGGGCGTGTCGGCGATCAACCTGCGTCTTTGGCCGCTTTCTCGCGCGCGATCGCGGCGAGAATAAGTTTTTTCGCCTCTTCGGCATCGCCCCAGCCGGCCATCTTCACCCATTTGCCGGGTTCGAGATCCTTGTAATGCTCGAAGAAATGCTGGATTTGGCCGATCGTTATCTCGGGAAGATCGGTGTAGTTCTTTACGTGAAGATAGCGCTTGGTGAGCTTCGGTGATGGCACGGCGAGGATTTTTTCGTCGCCGCCGCTTTCATCCTGCATTTTGAGAACGCCGATCGGGCGGACATTGACCACCGCGCCGGGGACGATCGGGCGGGTGTTGGCGATCAAGACGTCGATCGGGTCGCCATCCTCGCCGAGCGTATGCGGAACGAAACCATAATTGCCGGGATAGCGCATCGGCGTGTGCAGGAAACGATCCACGACCAGGGTACCGGCGGCCTTGTCCATCTCGTATTTGATCGGCTCGCCGCCGACGCCGACCTCGATCACGACGTTGACGTCGTCCGGGGGGGTGTGGCCGATGGCGATGGCATCAAGGCGCATGATGGAACTCCGATGACAATAAATCAGATGATGGGCGACGAGGGTCGGCGCGCGGCTCGATAGCATGATCGGGCGGCGATGGAAACGCGCCGATGATCAGCTTTCGGCGCGCGGCACCCAGGGGATGCGGGCGACCTCGATCCCCTCTTCGGCGAGCTGCTCGGCCTGTTCGCCGCTCGCTTCACCGTAGATCGGGCGGGCGGGGCTGTCGCCGTGATGGATGCGCCGCGCCTCCTCGGCGAAATCGGTGCCGACGTAATCGCAGTTTTTTTCGATCTCGGCCCGCAGGCGCTGTAGCACGCCGCGCACCTGATCGGGTATTTGCGGCGCGCTGACCGCTTTCGCCGGCATCGGCGTCGGCGGGGTTGCGTCTTCTTTCGGGCGCGCCAGCGCCGGGGCCATCAAGGCGCGCGTGATATTGCGCCCGCCGCAACGAGGGCAGGAAAGCAACCCGGAGGCGGCTTGCTGCTCAAAGCTGGCGCTGTTCTTGAACCACCCATCGAAAACATGCTCGGACGGGCAACGGAGCTGGTAGTGGATCATGCTGGCCGCCGCACAACACCTCGCTCGCGTTCACGCCGCGCGGGAGAGCAGCGGATCGAGCTTGCCGGCAGCATCGAGCGCATAAAGATCGTCGCAGCCGCCAATCGCCTGCCCGTCGATGAAAATTTGCGGAACCGTATTCCGTCCGCCCGAGCGGCGCACCGCCTCCGCCCGCGCCGCCGAGCCGGCTGGGGCGTCGATTTCATCGAATGAAACGCCTTTCCGCTCCAAAAGCCGCACCGCGCGCGCGCAATAGGGGCAAAGAGCCTGGGTATAAATTTCGACCTTCGGCATACGAAACTCCACTCATCACGTCCCCGCCGAGGCGGCTCGGCGCATTGGCATTACAGTTCGTAAATGTTGCCTTGCGGCGGGGCTGGCAAGGGGCGGGGCCGCACGGGTGGAAAAAAACATGTGCCCACCCGGCAAAAGATAGATTTTTGAGCAACATATAAAAATAGAAATACGCCTCGTTAGTCGGCGCGCCCGCTCAACGTCCCTCGAAGGCCGGTTCGCGCCGCGCCGCCATGGCCGCGACACCCTCGCGGAAATCGGCGGTCCGGCGCTGCCATTCCTGCTCGACCAGTTCGCGCTCGGTTGCCGCTTCGATGGCATCGATGAAGCCGCGGCGCAGCGTCTCACGGGTGGACATGACGGCGAGCGGGGCCGAGATCGCGATCTCACCGGCGAGCGTGAGTGCCGCGGCGCGCAGCTCCGTCTGGGTGACGAGAACATCGGCAAGCCCCATCGCCGTCGCCTCCTCGCCGCCGATGCGCCGGCCGGTGTAGAACATCAATGCCGCGCGCTGGGCGCCGACGAGGCGTGGCAAGGTCGCGGTGAGGCCGAAGCCGGGATGAAAGCCGAGCCGGGTGAAATTCGCGCAAAACCGGGCCTCGGGGCAGGTGATGCGAAAATCGGCGACCAGGGCGAGACCGAGGCCACCGCCGACGGCCGCCCCCTGCACCGCCGCGATGATCGGCTTCCGGGTGCGAAAGAGGCGGATCGCTTCCTTGTAGAGATGCTTGGCGCCGCCTTCTTCTGCGAGCCCGGTTGCGGGGCGATTGGCGAAATCGGCGCCAGCGCAGAAATTCTTGCCGGCGGCGGCGAGCACGATGGCGCGGCACGCGGGGTCGGCGTCGAATGCCTCGAAGCTTGTGCCGATATCGGCAATCAGCGCGTTATCAAAAAAATTATTGGGCGGACGCCGGATTTCGACAACGCCGACGCGTCCCTCGCGCCACGTCCCGACATCGCCACGCACCGTTTCGTTCATCGCGTATACTTCTCCTCGCTTAGGCGCTTGCCGCCGAGATAGGCCGCGCGCACATCATCGTTGTTCCAGAGAGCTTCCGGCTTACCCGCGACCACGAGCCGCCCGGTTTCCAGCACATAGCCGCGATCGGCGATCGCGAGCGCGATGCGCGCGTTCTGTTCGACCAGCAAAACCGTCGTTCCGGCCTCGCGGATCTTGGCGATGATGCGAAACACTTGCTGCACGATGAGCGGCGCGAGGCCGAGTGAAGGCTCGTCGAGCAAAAGCAACCGCGGTCGCGCCATCAGCCCGCGCGCGAGTGCCACCATCTGCTGCTGCCCGCCGGAAAGCATCCAGCCGAGCGTGTCGGCAAAGCGCAGAAGGTCGGGAAAGAGCGCGAACATTTCTTCCGCCTCGTGCTTGAGGATGGCGCGCGGGACGCGGCGGTTGGAGGCGCCGAGCAGAATGTTTTCCTTTACCGTGAGCCCGGGGAACACGCGCCTTCCCTCTGGCACATGGGCGATGCCGAGCCGCACCACGCGTTCCGCGTGCATTCCCGAAATCGCTTTTCCGGAAAAGCGGATTTCTCCTGCCGTCGGCGTCAACAGGCCTGAGATGCAGCGGAGCGTCGTCGATTTCCCAGCCCCGTTGGCGCCAAGGAGGGTGACGATTTCGCCTTCCTCGACGGTGAGATCGAGGCCGCGCAACGCCTGGACGGCACCGTAGCCGGCGGTGAGGCTGGCGAGTTCAAGCAGGGGCATTTTCGGCGACCTCCCCGAGATAGGCGGCGACGACATCGGGATGGCGCAGCACTTCGCCCGGCGTTCCATCGGCGATGCGGCGGCCGAAATTGAGTACGGCGATGCGGTCCGAGACCTGCTCGACGAGATCCATGTCGTGCTCGATCAGGAGAATGGTGAGGCCATGGCCGCGCAAACGGCGGAGCAGCGCCACGAGATTCTGTTTCTCGGTGAGATTGAGCCCGGCCGCCGGCTCGTCGAGCAACAGCAGGGTCGGGTTGGCGGCGAGCGCTCGCGCGATTTCGATCAGACGCTGATGGCCATAGGGAAGGCTCGCGACCGTGACATGCGCGCGCTCGGCCATGCCGACGAAATCGAGCGCCGCCGCCGCGCGTGCGCGCCGGCTCTCGGCATCCCGGCTTCCCGCGTCGCGAAAACTGCCGATCAGTACGTTTTCGAAGGCGGTTAGCGAATGGAACAGGCGGATATTCTGAAACGTGCGCCCGATGCCGGCGGCGGCGAGAAGATGCGGCGCGAACCCTGCGACATCGCGCCCGCCGAGCCGGATGCTGCCCGATGTCGGGCGATAAATGCCGGATAAGAGATTGAGCGTCGTCGTCTTGCCAGAGCCGTTCGGCCCGATCAGCGCGTGGACCGAGCCGCGCTCGACCGCGAGATCGATGTCATCGACAGCGCGCAAACCACCGAAATGCTTCGCAAGGCCCGAGACTTCGAGAAGCATGCCGCCGGTGCTACCGGCTGCGCCGAAGACGAGTGGTGTGATCGCACCCTCTTGCATGGGCGGCACGCGGCGGAAAAAACGCACGAAATAGCCAGAAATTCCCTGCGGCATGAAAACCATGATGAGAATGACGGCGAGACCATAGACGGCGAGGTAGAACTGCTTCAGAAAACGCAGCCATTCTGGAAGTAAAATGAGAAGTGCAGTGCCAATGACGGCACCGATCGCCACATCCACGCCGCCGAGGAGCGCCATGGTGAGCAGCACCACCGAATCGTCGAACGAGAATTGATCGGGGCTGATATAGCGAAAAGCACCGGCGAAAAGCCCACCGCCGAGACCGGCAAGAGCGGCGCTCGCGGCAAAAGCGATGATTTTGACGCGATAGGTATCGATGCCGACGACGCCAGCGGCGAGTTCATTGTCGCGCACGGCCTGCATCGAAAGCCCGAGCCGGCTCGATTTCAGCCAGATGACGAGGCCGGCGGCGAGGAAAAGAACGAAAACGCAGAGCGCGAGATAGTGCGGTGCGAGGTCGAGCGCGAGAAAACCCAAATGTGGTCGCGGAATATTGGAAATGCCATCGGGTCCGCGGCTCACGCTGATCCAGTTGGTGAGAACGAGCGTCAGGATTTCCTGAAAGCTGATGGTGACCATGGCGAGATAATGGCCGCCAAGCTTCAAGGTCGAGCCGCCGAGCACGATGCCGAACAGGAGCGCTATGACGGCGCCGAAGACGAGAGCGACAAAAAACGGCAGCCCGAGCGCTGTCGTTCCGAGGGCGAGGCCATAGGCGCCGATGCCGAAAAACGCCGCCTGGGCGATGTTGATCTGCCCCGCGTAGCCGAGCACCACCGTCATGCCTAGCACGGCAATGGCATAGGTGCTCGCCTGCATCAGGAGATTCATCAAATAGCCGTTGACCGGCAAGACCAGCGCACAGCCCATCGCAACGATGAGGGCGGCAAGCCAGATCATAAAACGGGTCGAATTCCTCATGCCGGCTTCATGCCCTCCGTCACGCTTTCTGGGCGATTTTTTCGCCGAAAATTCCCTGCGGCCGGATCAGCAGGAAGGCGAATAGAAGAATGAAGGCAAAAGCATCCTTATAGGGGACGGAGATATAAAACGCGCCCAGCGTCTCCGCGACACCGATCAAAAGCCCGCCGACGATGGCGCCCGGGACGTCGCCGAAGCCGCCGATGATGGAGGCAGCGAAGGCTTTGAGTGCGATCTGCGCGCCGAGCCCGACCGAGACGAAGAGGATCGGCGCAACCAGTATTCCGGCAATGCCGCCGAGCACCGCCGAATAGGTGAAGGTGAGCATGATCATCGCCGTGACATTGATGCCAAGAAGGCTTGCCATTTCCTTATCCTGCGAGACCGCCTGCATCTTCTTGCCAATCATGGTGTGCTCGAAGAAAAAATATTGCAGGATGACCAGCGCGAGCGTGGTCGCGATGATGACCAGATATTGCGCATCGAGAAACACCGCGCCGAAGCTGATCCCGGGATAATCGGTCATGCCGGGGAGCGTGGTCGGCTCCGGCCCGTAGATCGCGAGCACGAGATTGGTGATCAGGATCGAGGCGCCGATGGTCGAAATCACCACTGGCAGAAACGAACGATGGCGGAGCGGATAATAGACGCCGAGATTGAAAATGGCGCCGAACAGCGCCATCACCAAAAGCGTGATCAGAATGCCGAGCCAATAGGGCAGACCGAGATCGGCGGTAGTGATGACCATGCAATAGCCGCCGAGCATGGCGAACTGGCCTTGCGCGAAATTCACGACGTTGGTCGCACGGTAGATCAGCACGAACCCGAGGGCGACCAGCGCATAGACGGCGCCGATGCCAAGGCCGGTGAACAGCAATTGCAGAACGATCGCCATGATCGGCTGCTATTGCGGCGCGAAATCGACGCGCTTGACGAAAACGAGCTTGCCGTTCTGGTTTTGCACGATGTTGTAGCCGTGCAGACCATCGCCATTGGCGTCGAAATCATAGACGCCCTCGGTGCCCTTGTACCCGTGGATGGCGAGGATACTGGCACGAAACGCGGTGGGATCGGTCGATTTCGCGTCTGCGATCGCGATCGCCGCAAGCTTGATCGCATCATAGGTCCAGGCCGAAAACTGATCCGCTGGCGCCTTGTGCAATTTCTGATAGGCTTGCGCGTAGGCTTTCGCCTCGGGGCTGGAATCGGCGTTGAAATCGGCGATACCGTAGGTGCCGTAGAGCGCCGGGCCGGCGAGATGGAGTGCTGCGGTGTCGGTGATCGAGGGCGAGCCGACCCAGGGCGTGCGCACGCCGAGCTGGCGCAATTGGCGGGCGAAAATCGCGAGATCCTGCTCGAAGGTGAAATAGCTGCCGATCGCCTCGGCCCCCGATCCCTTCACTGCGAGTACCACGGGGGTAAAATCCGGCGCCTGATTCGCATAGCCCTGTGCCGTCACCACACTCGCGCCAAGCGCCTGCAATTCGGCGCCGAGAAGCCGCGCGCCGCTCGAGCCGAACGCATCGGTCGAGGTCACCAGCGCCCATTTCTTGAGCTTTAACGTCTCGACGCCGAACGCCGCGATCACCTTGGCGGAATAGCTGTCATTGGGCCGGCAGCG
>JAKAQU010000279.1 GCA_021819535.1 Pseudomonadota bacterium
TCGTGTCGGGCCGAGCCTTTATGGCGTCGTCGGACGCAAGGCGGGCACCGAGCCCGGCTTCGCCTATTCGCCGGCCATGAAGAATTTCGGCAAAGTGTGGACGGCGGAAGAACTCACGCATTATCTCTGGGATCCGCAAGCCTGGATCCCGGGGGTTGCGATGCATTTCGCCGGCCTCAAACGGAAATGGAACCGCCATTCCGTCATCGCCTATCTCGAAACCCTGCACGACTGAGGGCGGGCTTCAATCGCCTCGATCTCACCCGGCCGGGGAAACCTGGCCGGGTTTTTGTTGTTCAGCCATCCGCCGGTCGCGGCATTCACCGCCCCACCCGATCGCACCCCGGCGTTCGGTTATCATTGACAAAGGCGCCGATTTCTGCGTCAGTATGGTTGCGATCGCCGTTTGGCTTTTCTTGCTGCGCCTCCGTCTCCGGGTGCCTTGAAGACGTCCAACCTGCCCGATTGCTTTGTGCCTCGCGCTGTTGCGGGGTGCCACAGACGGAGAGTGAGAGAGAAATGGCTACCGGTACTGTTAAATGGTTCAATGCCACCAAGGGCTTCGGCTTCATCGTGCCCCAGGATGGCGGCAAGGATGTGTTCGTTCATATCACCGCGGTGCAGGCGGCTGGCCTGCGCGGCCTGAACGAGGGCCAGAAAGTGACCTATGAGGTTGTGATGGAGCGCGGCAAGTCCGCCGCCACCAACCTCCGCGTCGCCTAACCCCTCGCCTTACCGCCGGGGGCGGGTTTTACTTTGTCCTCGGAATATCGAACGCCCGGGCGTGGCCAGCTTGGCCAATAGCGCCCGGGTTTTTCGTATCTGGCTCGTCCAGAAAAACCAACGATCCAAGGGAGCCTACGCATGCCAACAGGTACGGTGAAATGGTTCAATGCCACCAAGGGGTATGGCTTCATCATGCCCCAGGATGGCGGCAAGGACGTATTCGTGCATATCACCGCAGTACAGGCCGCCGGCCTCAAGGGGCTGAATGACGGCCAAAAAATCTCCTATGAGATCACCATGGAACGCGGCAAGGCGGCGGCGATCAACCTCAAGCCGCTCTGATCGCCCCTTTCGCCGGCCGGCCATGTTTTCCGGCCCGCAACACCTTCCCGTGCCGGTGTCCTCGGCGGGAAGGGCGGGGCGGGTATTGGCTCTACCCCGGGTCGCGGTAATGGAGAATTTCATCGATGTCCGATGCGCCGAACCCCACCCCTTCCCTTCTTGTCGTCCATTGCAAGGATTGCGTTTTCTGGCATGCGTTCGGCGAGGATGTCGGAAGCTGCCGCCGCTATGCCCCACCGCCGAGCCAGCATGTCGATGATACTGGTTTCTGGCCGGAGACGATGGCGGTCAATTCCTGCGGCGAGGGCATTCTCGCCACCGACCCCCGTGCGACGCGAATGGTGCCATGCGGCGAATGCGCCTATTGGTTCCGCTATAATCCCGATCAGGGGGTGATCCCACTCCGGCGTGGTGATTTGCCGGCGGATTGGTGGCACGCGGCGGGATTTTGCGTCCGTCTCGCCCCTCGGGCAGAATACCAGTATCAATGGCGCACGGTGACGCGTGCCCATTGGCGCGCGACCCATGTCAGCGATCATTGCGGCCAGGGGACCGCGCGCGCCGTGATGCCCGAGGCGGAGGCGGGCGGCGCCTGATGGGCGGAGATCACCGCGATGTCGCTGGTGACGTGCCGGAGCTGCGTCTTCTGGAAATCATTCGATCCGCGCGCCCAGCTCAGTGGCACCTGCCATCGCCATGCGCCGATGCCGAGCCACCTCGTCGATGATACCAGCTATTGGCCGGAAACGCTCGCCGATGACGCCTGCGCCGAGGGGGTGGCGGCCGCGAGCAATCTCGAACAGACGGCGATCACTCTCTGCCGCGACTGCATGTTCTGGTTCCGCCGCGCCGGGCAGCACGGCCTGATCCCCGAACATCGCGGCGATCTTTCCCGCGCCTGGTGGCAGGACGCCGCCTATTGCGCGCGTCATGCCCCGATGCCGGAAAGCCATGTCAGCCGCTCGCACTGGCGTGCCACCCATGCCGCTGACGGCTGCGGCGACGGCAAGCCCAAGCGCCCGGATGGCGCCGGGGACAACTGATCGGGGGCCTCCATTTACCCGTTGGCTTTGCGGCTGGCGGGTTGGTTTCCCCGCAATCCCTAATCGTTGGCCTCGGCGAATTCCGAGAGCAGCTCGTCGATCAGCGAGGAATCATTCTGCTCCATGACGCGGCGGGCGAAGCGGGCGCAAGCCTCGGCGCTGATCTGCCGCACCCTTTGCTTGACGCGCGGCACGGCACTCGCGTTCATGCTGAAACTGCGAAGGCCAAGCCCGAGAAGGAGCGGCGTGAATTTCGGGTTGCCGGCCAGTTCACCACACACCGAGACCGGTTTTCTGAGCAGCAGCGCCGCCTCGATGGCGAATTGCATGAGCCGCAGCACCGCCGGATGCAGCGGATCATAAAGGGCTGCCACCTCCGCCTCGGCGCGATCGACGGCGAGCGTATACATGGTGAGGTCATTGCTGCCGATGGCGAAAAAATCCGCCTCCAGCGCGAGCGCATCGGCCGAGAGCGCCGCCGCCGGCGTCTCGATCATGATGCCGAGCGGCGGCAGCGGCTCGGGCAGCCGCTCGCCGCGCCGGCGCAGACGCCGCACCACGCGCTCGAACACCTCGCGGGCGGCGCGCAGCTCGCCGATCGTCGTCACCATCGGCAGCAGGATACGCACCGGCCCGGCGATCGCGGCCCGCAGAATGGCGGCGAGCTGGGTTTCGAACATCTCCGGCTGGCGCAGCAGAAGTCTCAGCCCGCGCACCGATAGCGCCGGGTTCTCGGGCGGCAGATCGGGAACCAGGCCCTCGGCGATGAGGGCATCGATCTCCTTCTCGCCGCTCCAGTCGAGCGCCCGGATGGTGACCGGGTCGCCGCCCATCGCCTCGATGAAGCCGCGATAGATTTCGGCCTGCTGGTCTTCATTGGGCATCCGCTCGCGGTTCATGAACAGGAATTCCGAGCGCAGGAGCCCGATCCCCGCTGCCCCCGCCTGGGCGATCAGCGGCAATTCGGCCGGCAGTTCGAGATTGGCCTGCAATTCCACCGCCTGATTGTCGCTGGTGATGGCGGCAAGCCGCTTGAGCCGCGCCCATTGTTGGCGCTGGCGGGCAAAACCGGTGACGGCGCGGCGCGCATCGAGGAGGGTCGCGGTTTGTGGATTGAGGATCACCTCGCCCTTGCCGCCATCGACGATCGCGAGCGCGCCGGGCCGTGCGGCTTCCGTTGCACCTGCGACCCCGAGCACCGCCGGAATGCCGAGCGCGCGCAGCATGATCGCGGTATGCCCATCGGCACCCCCCTCGTCGGTCGCAACCCCGGCAAGCCGCGCCGGATCGAGGAGAGCGACATCGGCGGGGCGGAGATATTCGCAGACCAGAACCGCGCCCGCCGGCAGGGCGGCGAAGCTGCGAAAGGGCTGGCGGGTGAGGTTGCGCATCAGCCGGCGGCCGATTTCGCGCACCTCCTCGGCATGGCGCCGCGCACTCGCCCGCTGCTCGGCCTCATCGCCGGCAACCGCGAGCACGGCGACGGCTATCGCCTCGCTTTCGTCGTGAACCGCGGTTTCCGCCGCGACCAGGTTTTCCTCGATACGCCGGCGCATGTTGCGCATCAGCCGCGAGGGGCCGAGCATCTGCGTATAGACATCGATCAGCGGCGCGATCTCCGCCTGGCTTTCCTCGGGCAGGAGGTCGAGACGGCCGCGCAGCTTGGCGAGCTGTTTTTTCGATTGCGTCACGGCGTCATCGAGCCGGCGACGCTCAGCCTCGATATCGGCGGCCTGGATGCGGCGCCGGGCCGGCGTGATCTCGGGCTCGATCGCGCTGAACACCGGGCCGATCGCCACCCCCTCGGAGACGGGAATGCCGATGAGCCGGCGCTCGACGCTCGGCTTGGCGCCCCCGGGTTTACTGCCCGGCGGTTTGGCAATCATGGTTTTGGCGCGGGGGCGGCGCGGGGCGGCGGGCTTGGCGGGCGGGGCCTTAATCCTGCTCATCGAAGCCGGCTTCGACCAAGGCGACCAAAGCGTCAAGGGCCTCTTTCGCGTCCCAGCCCTCGGCGCGGAGTTCGAGCGTCGCGCCGATGCCGGCGCCGAGCATCATCAGCCCCATGATGGAACGGGCGGAGACCGATTGGCCATCCTTCGCGACCTCGATCGCGGCGCCGAAACGCTCGGCGAGAGTGACGAAGCGAGCCGCGGCGCGGGCATGCAGGCCTCGGCGGT
>JAKAQU010000280.1 GCA_021819535.1 Pseudomonadota bacterium
CGATCTAGAAATCTCAGACAATGGATACTTTCGGATAAGGGTCGGCATCGCTCCACATGGAGACGGGCCGGAGCAGGTGCTCTGCCGCGGCGATGCGAATTGCGCTCCCGTATCGGGAAAACTTGCCGTGAAGTCAAGACCGCCTGCGGCCCTTGTGCCCGGGGCGGGCTTGGCATTAACGCTCGCGCGACATAATTGATTTATAGTCGCACGCGAAAAAAAGACCGTTTCCCCCGCCGGCGATCGGGTTCGCCGGGCTCCCCCCACCCCAAGATGAGGATGCCTCCGTGATCGCCTACCCGCCGCCAGTGCCACCGCCCGCGACCACGAGCCACACCTGCGACGCCGGCGCCCATGCCTCTGCGCTCGATGTCTCTGCGCTCGATGCCTTTCCGCTCGATCGCGCACCCACGCCGGATGGCACCCGTTCCTGCGCGACCGGCAATGAGGGCGGGCGCGTCTATGGCCATCTCGGCTGAGGCCGCCATCATGCGCGCACGACGCGCCTCGGGCTCGCCCCAATGATACCCGAAACCGCCCCCGCGCCGCCTCGCCCCGCAGAGCCTCGTATCGAGGATTACGCCATGATCGGCGACGGCCACAGCGCCGCGCTGATCAACCGCAGCGGCGCGCTGGAATGGCTGTGCTGGCCGCGCTTCGACAGCCCGGCCTGCTTCGCCGCCCTCCTCGGCGGGCGCAATCACGGCCGCTGGCTGATCGCACCGAAAGCGGCGGTGCATCATATCCATCGCTCCTATCGCGGCTTCTCGCTGGTGCTGGAGACGGTCTACACCACCGATCAGGGCGAGGTCGCGGTGATCGATTTCATGCCGCCGAACGGCACCTCCTCCTCGGTCATCCGCCTCGTCGCCGGGCGTGCCGGGCGGGTTGCCATGCGCCTCGACCTCACGCTCCGCTTCGATTACGGCACCACCATCCCCTGGGTCACGCGCCTCAATGACGGCAACGGCATCCGCGCCATCGCCGGGCCCGACATGGTGGTGTTGCGCACACCGGTCTCACTGCTCGGCCAGAACATGGCGACGATCGCCGAGTTCGAGGTTGCCGCCGGCGAAACCATCCCCTTCGTGCTCACCCATTCCCCCTCCCATCTCGCGCCCGATCCGCCGCGCGATCCGTTGCGCGCACTCGCCTCGACACTGCATTTCTGGGATGAATGGGCAGCGCGCTGCACCACCGAGGGCCGCTATCGCGAGCCGGTCTTACGCTCGCTGATCACGCTCAAGGCGCTGATCTACACGCCGACCGGCGGCATCGTCGCGGCACCCACCACCTCGCTCCCCGAGCAATGGGGCGGGTCACGCAACTGGGATTACCGCTATTGCTGGCTGCGCGATGCGACGCTGACGCTCGATGCGATGATGGCGGCTGGCTATTACGAAGAGGCGGAAGCTTGGCGCAACTGGCTGCACCGTGCCATCGCCGGCAGCCCCGCCCAGGTGCAGATCATGTATGGCCTCGCCGGCGAGCGCCGGCTGATGGAATGGGAGGCGAGTTGGCTTCCCGGTTTCGCCGGCTCGCGTCCCGTGCGCATCGGCAACGCCGCCTCCGACCAGCTTCAGCTCGATGTTTACGGCGAGGTCATGGATTCGGCGCATACCGCGCGCCGCGGCGGCCTCGGGGCGGCGCGCGAATCCTGGCCGATGCAGAGGAAGCTCCTCGAACATCTCGCCCGCATCTGGGACCGCCCCGATGAGGGCTTATGGGAAGTGCGCGGCGGGCGGCGGCATTTCACCTTTTCCAAGGTGATGGCCTGGGTTGCCTTCGACCGTGCCGTCAAGGACGCCGAGACCTATCACCTCGCGGCGCCGATCGAGCGCTGGACGGCGCTTCGCGATCATATCCACGCGACCGTCTGCCGCGAGGGCGTCGATCCCGAGCGCCAGTGCTTCGTCCAGAGTTTCGGCTCGCGTGAACTCGATGCGAGCCTTCTCCTCATTCCCCTGGTCGGCTTTCTCCCGCCCGAGGATCCGCGCGTGCGGGCAACCGTCGCCGCCATCGAGCAGGATCTGATGGAGGACGGGCTGGTGCTGCGCTATCGCACCGAGGTCGGCGCCGACGGCCTGCCGCCCGGCGAGGGTGCTTTTCTCGCGTGCAGTTTCTGGCTGGTCGATAATCTCGTCCTGCAGGGCCGCCGCGAGGAGGCGCGGGCGATGTTCGACCGGTTGCTCTCGTTACGCAACGATGTCGGCCTGCTCGCCGAGGAATACGATCCGCACGAGGCGCGCCAGCTCGGCAATTTCCCGCAAGCCTTCTCCCATCTCGCCCTGGTCCGCTCGGCGCTGATGCTGGCGGAGGGGGAAGAGGAACAGCAACCATAGCGTGTCCAATGGAGATCAAATAAAAAAGATCGGCCAAGTTTTAGTTAAACTTCCAGAACAAAACTTCAACCGCGAGATTTGCCTGTTGTTAATAAATCGTACTCTTTTTGTTCTTGTTGGGCCAATCGCCTGACCTGCTGGGCGCAAGCGCGCCATCGGTGCCGGTCTGGCAGCCTGCCGGGTTCGGCGCATCGGCGACCGGCCCGCGTTGACCGCAGCAAAGTCTCTCCCTAATTTGGCAGCGACAACGCGGTCCGTGTCATGGATCAGAAATCGCCATCTCCGCTCTTCCCGCCTCGCCAGGCTATGCCGCCGCCGGCGATCGATGCCCGCTCGGCGGCCATCCTGCGCGAAATCGTCGAACAATACGTCGCGACCGGCGAGCCGGTCGGAAGCCGCACGCTGTCGCGCCGTCTGCCGCTCGCGCTCTCGCCGGCGACCATTCGCAACGTCATGGCCGATCTCACCGAGCAGGGCCTGCTCTATGCGCCGCACACCTCGGCCGGGCGGCTGCCGACCGATCGGGGCCTCCGCCTCTTCGTCGATGGATTGCTGCAATTCGGCGATCTCTCGGAGGAAGAGCAGGAGACCATCAGCCTCGCCTTGCAGGCCTCGGGGCGCAGTCTCGAGACCACCCTGGCCGAGGCCGGGAGCCTGCTCTCCGGTCTGTCCGCCGCCGCCGGCCTGGTTCTCGCGCCAAAAACCGAAGGGCCGCTCAAGCATATCGAATTCGTCCCCCTCGGCGCCGGCCGCGCGCTCGTCGTCCTCGTCAATGCCGACGGGCAAGTCGAGAATCGGGTCATCGACACGCCTCCCGGCCTGCCGCCGGCGGCGCTGCAGCAGGCGAGCAACTATCTCAATGCCCGCCTCTCCGGACGCTCGATCGAGGAGGTGCGGCGGGTGGTGGCGGAGGAAATCGCCGCCAACCGCACCGAACTCGACCTCCTGACCGCCGAGATCGTCGCCGCCGGCCTCGCCACCTGGACCGGCGAGGGGCGGAGCGCCAGCCTGATCGTGCGCGGCCAAGGGCGGCTGCTCGCCGATGTCACCGAAATCAACCGGCTGGCGGCGATCCGGGCCCTGTTCGAGCGGCTGGAAGCCCAGGAAACCATGCTCAAGCTGCTCGAACTGGCCGAAATTTCCGAGGGCGTGCGGATTTTCATCGGCGCCGAGAGCGGGCTTTTCGATGTCTCCGGCCTCTCGATGATCGTCGCCCCGGCGCGCAACACCGCCGATCGCATCGTCGGCGCGATCGGCGTCATCGGCCCCTCGCGCATCAATTATGCCCGCATCATCCCGGTGGTGGATTACACGGCGCGCGTCATCGGCCGGCTTTTGGGATAGGTCGGATCACGCCCCGATCACACTCCGATCAAGACTGGGCGGCGATCCAGCGGGCGATGTCCGGCCAATGCTCGCGGAGCGTGCGCGCCCCCATGAAAAGGCCGATATGGCCGCCGGGCACCAGTTTCTGGGTGATTTTCGCCGCCGGCGTGCCGACCAGGGAGGCCGCGGCAAAAACCTGCTCGCGCGGCGTGATGTCATCCGCTTCACCCGCCAGCAGATAAAGCGGGCAGGTGATGGCGGCCAGCGAGAGCTTGCGGCCGAGTGCCGTGAAATGCCCGCGCGCGAGACGGTTTTCCCTAAACAACTGCCCGATCGCCTGAAGATACCAGCGCCCCGGGAGATCGATCGGGTGCTCGTACCAGCTTTCGAAGGTTTCGGTCTTCTTGAGCCAGGCCGGATCGTCGATATGCTCGTAAAGATCGATATGCTCCTGGATGTAGTGCTGCCCGGGATGCATGTTCTTCCACCCTTCGAGCATGTAGCGGCCGAGCATCAGCCCGCCGCCGGCCGCGACCAGTTCCTCGTAGAACGAAAGCGGGTATTGATGCACGAGGTGCTTGAGCGGGCCGTTTC
>JAKAQU010000281.1 GCA_021819535.1 Pseudomonadota bacterium
ATAAAAGTTTTTTGGCTCTTTTTTTCAAAAAAGAGCTTCTTTCTTCCCTAACACGCCATGCCCCCTCCGGATTACGCCCTGGAAGCGGAAGCGCTCGCGAAGACAGGGGGGCGACGGGTCGCCGGTGTCGATGAGGTCGGGCGCGGGCCGCTCGCCGGCCCGGTGCTCGCCGCCTCAGTGGTGTTTCTGGGCGCTGTGCCGGCCGATCTCGCCCCGCTGATCGCCGATTCGAAAGCGCTGTCGCCAGCGCGGCGCGAAATCGCCGCGGCCGCCCTCCGTGCAAGCCCCCGCGTCGAGATCGGGGTTGGCGCGGCATCGGTCGCCGAGATCACGCGGCTCAACATCCTCGGCGCCAGCCTGCTCGCCATGCGCCGCGCCGTCCATCACCTGCCGGTGGCCCCGGATATGGCGCTGGTGGATGGCAACCGGGCGCCGGTCCTCGGCTGCCCGGTGCGCTCCGTCATCGGCGGCGATCGCCGGTCGCTCTCGATCGCCGCGGCCTCGATCATCGCCAAGGTGCTGCGCGACCGGCTGATGGCGCGCCTTGCCCTCCGCTATCCGGCCTATGGCTTCGAGCGCAATGCCGGCTACCCGACCGAGGCGCATCGCACAGCCCTTGCCCGAATCGGTGCCTCCCCCCATCATCGGCCCGGATTCGGAACGCTCGCCCGAATCGCCGTGCCGCCCCACCGCCAACGCCCGCCCCCATAGACGATCACCGCCATTGACGCCGCCAAGCGCCGCCCGCCACCATGGCGCGAGCCACCGAGGGATTTTATGCGAACCGTGGATCGGATCGTCGAATTACCGTTGGATCAGGTTTTGGTGGGCGACAGCGTCGCGATGATGCGCATGCTGCCGAGCCATTCCGTGCATTGCGTGTTCGCCGACCCGCCCTACAATCTACAGTTGCGGGGCGCGCTCCGTCGGCCTAATGATAGCGTCGTCGACGGGGTGGACGATGCCTGGGACCATTTCGCCGACAACGCCGCTTATGATGAGTTTGCCCGTGCCTGGCTCGGCGAATGTCGCCGGCTCCTGCGCAAGGACGGAACGATTTGGGTCATTGGCACCTATCACAATATCTTTCGCCTCGGCGCCATTCTCCAGGATCTCGGTTTTTGGATCCTGAACGACGTGATCTGGCGCAAAACCAATCCGATGCCGAATTTCCGCGGCCGGCGCTTTACCAATGCGCACGAGACGCTGATCTGGGCGGCGCGTGGGCAGGACGCGCGCTATCGCTTCAACTACCAGGCAATGAAGGCGCTGAACGACGATCTGCAAATGCGCAGCGATTGGTTCATCCCGCTCTGCACCGGGCCCGAGCGGCTGCGCAACGCCCACGGCATGAAACTCCACCCGACGCAAAAACCCGAAGCGCTCTTGCATCGCGTCCTGCTCGCCAGCACCGCGCCAGGAGATATCGTGCTCGACCCTTTTCTCGGCACCGGCACGACGGCGGCGGTGGCGCGACGCCTCGGCCGCCACTTCATCGGTATCGAGCGCCATCCCGTCTATGCCGAGGCCGCGATCGGGCGGGTGCGGGCGGTGCGGCCGACGCCGCCCGAAGGCATCGCCGTCACCCCCACGCGGCGCGAGGTCAGGCGCATCCCCTTCGGCAGCCTGGTCGAGCGCGGGGTGGTACCCCCTGGCTCGCGCCTCTACAACCGAAGCCGCGACCTCACCGCGACGGTCACGGCCGATGGCACGCTCCAGGCCGGCACTCTGCGCGGATCGATCCATCGCGTCGGCGCCGTTTTGCAAAACGCCGCCTCGTGCAACGGCTGGACGTTCTGGCATATCGAGCGGAACGGCATGCTGGCCCCGATCGATACCCTGCGCGACGAGGTTTTGGCGAGCGAGACCAATGCGGCGGCACAAGAGGAGAGCCAACCCGGCGTTGGCGCGAAAATCATCCCGATCCGCTGACTGCCCGAGGCCGCCCGACGCGCCCCGCGCCAGCGCCCGTTCCACAAAATGAGCGGCAATTAACCATATCCTCATGCTCGGGGATATATGATCTCCTTCTCACACGCTGAGCCGGACGATAGAATTGGTGTCTCATCTCGCCCATCTTCCCATGCGTCTTGCCGCGGCAAGCAGTGCCCCCGTGCTGGAGCGGGCGGAAGCCCGCCGGCTGGAGCACGATATTCGCCAGGCGCTGCTTCATGACGGGTTCGCCCTCGCCTATCAGCCGCGCTATCTCCTCGCCAACCGCCAGCCGATCGGGGCGGAGGCGCTGATCCGCTGGCCGCATCGCAAGCGGGGGCTGGTTTCGCCCTCCCTTTTCATTCCCGCCGCCGAGCAAAGCACCCTCATCAACGATATCGGCGGCTGGGTGCTTCGCCATGCCTGCCGCGAGGCGGCGCGCTGGCCGAGCCCAGCCATGGTTTCAGTCAACGTCTCGGCGCGGCAACTGCTCGACGGGGTGCTGATCGAGCAGGTGTCGGAAGCCCTCGCGCTCTCTTCCTTGGCGCCGGAGCGGCTCGAACTCGAAGTCACCGAAACCGTCCTTCTCGACATCAGCCCCGATGTCCTCCTGATGCTGGCCGCCCTCAACGATATCGGGGTCGGACTGGCCATCGATGATTTCGGCGTCGGCTATACCAGCCTTGCCATGCTCAAGCGGCTACCTTTCACGACGATGAAAATCGACCGCTCGATGGTGCGCACGCTCCCGCGGGAGCGTGAGGATGCCGCCATCGTCTGTTCCCTCGTCGCCATTGCCCAGGCGCTCAGCCTCTCGGTGCTCGCGGAAGGGATCGAGACGCCGGAGCAGGAAAATTTCCTGGTCGATATCGGTTGCGAAAGCGGCCAGGGCTTTCTTTTCAGCCCCGCCCTTTCCGCCGAGGACATCATCGCCTGCCTGAGCGGGGAAAAATAGCCGCGCCTGCGAACAGCGCCGGCGCGGGGTGGCTGGCCAGATAATATTTTATTCAAAAACAATTATTTATAATTTATTTCTGGGAGACGCTACGAATGGCGGCCGGGATAGAGCGTGCTTCACGTCTCCGGCAGGAGAAAGAGCCGGAGACGTGAGGAAGACGCATGAGCCATGGGATCGGGAGGCATTGGCTCAAGATCAGGTGGGACGGCGGCCCTCGTCGAACACGCGATTGACGAGCTTGATCAGACGCTCCGCGGTAGCGGAATAGCCTGCCCGATCGGCGTCCTGAGCCAGGGTGATCAGCCGGTCGGCAAGCAGAAGCGGGCTTACCTTGCCGGCGATCGCGATTTCGTTGGCGGCAGCGGGTACGGTCAAAGTCAGCATCGGAGTTTTCCCCTCTCACTCGATCGAGGCGTTTCCTCGACCTTCGGCTTGATTGTTAGGAAAACTCCTTTTGCAATCGTTAACGCGTGGAAAAATTCTGCAAAACGAAGACCCGGAGAGCTGACGCGAGTGTTTGTTTGGCACCGCGCTCGGCGTCGACCGCGGCGATCAGCGCAAGAAGCGGCATCTCGCGTGTCTTGGCACATTCGGCGAGTGCCGCCCAGAATTCCGCCTCGAGCGCAATGCTGGTGCGATGTCCCGCGAGGGCGACACTCCGTTTGACGAGGCCGCTCATGCGCGCAGCCGGGCCAGCGCCCAGGAAGCCGCTTCCGCGACCACCGTATCCGCCGCCCGCAGGTAGGTCGCCGCCACCGGCGCCAGGCTAAAATCTTTTGAATTTCCAATGGCATAAAGTATGTTTCTGAGAAATCGCCGCCACCCGATCCGCTTGATCGGCGAGCCGCTGAAATGGCAGCGGAATCCAGCCTCGCCGAGCGCGGCAAGCTCGGCGAGCCGTGGCGCGATGAGATCGGCGCGTGCCGCGAGCTTCGCCTCCCGCCCGGCCACGGCGAAGCGGTTCCAGGGGCAGACCGCGAGGCAATCGTCACAGCCATAAATCCGGTTGCCCATCGCGGCCCGAAACGGCTCCGGGATCGGGCCGGCATGTTCGATGGTGAGATAGGAAAGGCAGCGCCTGGCATCGAGCCGATAGGGAGCGGGAAAAGCATCGGTCGGGCAGGCCTCGAGGCAGCGCCGGCAACGCCCGCAGCGGTCTTCGTGGGCTGCATTCGGCGCGAGCGCCAGCGTCGTATAAATCTCGCCGAGCAGCAGCCATGAGCCGAAGCGGCGCGAGACGAGATTGGTGTGCTTGCCCTGCCAGCCGAGCCCCGCCCGCGCTGCCAGCGGCTTTTCCATCACCGGCGCGGTATCGACGAACAAGATCGG
>JAKAQU010000282.1 GCA_021819535.1 Pseudomonadota bacterium
CGGGGGCAAAGCGCGAGCCCTCCTCATTGGTCCAGTCGATGACTTCGATCGGCGCCTCGGTCTCGATCCCGGCCTCATTCAGCGTGCGCAGCAATTCGAGGCCGGAGAGAACGCCGATGATGCCGTCGAACTTGCCGCCCGAGGGCTGCGTATCGAGATGGCTTCCGACCGCGATCGGCGGGAGTGCCGGGTTTCTCCCCGGCCGGCGAGCGAAAATATTGCCCATATCGTCGATGGTGATGGTGCAGCCAGCCTTTTTGCAGGCATCGACGAACCAGTCGCGCACGCGGCGATCGAGATCGGAAAGTGTCAGGCGCCGCACGCCGCCCTTGGCGGTCGCGCCGAATTGCGCCGTCTCCATGATGCTGTCCCACAGACGCTCGGCATCGATACGGAGATTGGTGGCGGTCGGGCTCATTCCGCGGCCTCCCGCATGGGGTTGTTGGGATGATGCTTCCAGGTCAGTTTCGGCTTCCCGCTCACCTCCTCGACCATGGTGATGCAGTTTTCCACCGGACAGACGTGATAACAAAGATTGCAGCCGACACATTCGGCATCGATCACGGAAAAGCGCCGCCCGGCCTCGCTCTGCTCATAGGCGATCGCCTGATGCGAGGTGTCCTCGCAGGCGATATGGCAAAGCCCGCATTTGATGCAGAGCGCCTGATCGATGCGGGCGACGGTTTTGTAATTGAGGTCGAGCGCTTCCCAATTCACGAAATTCCTGACCGCGCGACCGGAGAAATCCTCGATCACGCCATGGGATTTCTCATCCATCCAGTTGGCGAGGCCGGCGATCATATCATCCACGATGCGGAAACCGTGATGCATCGCCGCCGTGCAGACCTGCACGGAGCCTGCGCCGAGGGCGATGAATTCGGCCGCATCGCGCCAGGTCGAAATGCCGCCGATGCCGGAAATCGGCAGGCCCGAGGTTTCCGGATCACGCGCGATTTCGGCGACCATGCGAAGCGCGATCGGCTTCACCGCCGGGCCACAATAGCCGCCATGCGATCCCTGTCCGCCGACCACCGGCTCGGGCGCCATGGCATCGAGATCGACCGCGACGATCGATTGGATGGTGTTGATCAGCGAGACGGCATCGGCGCCGCCGCGTTTGGCCGCGCGCGCCGGCGCACGAATATCGGTGATGTTGGGCGTGAGTTTGACGATCACCGGCATGCGCGTGTGCTGTTTGCACCAGCGCGTCACCATCTCGACATAGTCCGGCACCTGCCCGACCGCGGACCCCATGCCGCGCTCCGACATCCCGTGCGGACAGCCGAAATTGAGTTCGATGCCGTCGGCGCCGGTATCCTCGACCAGCGGCAGAATGCGCCGCCAGCTTTCCTCCTCGCACGGCACCATCAGGCTGACGACGAGCGCGCGATCCGGCCAGTCGCGCTTGACCGCCTTGATTTCGCGCAGATTGACGGCGAGCGGGCGGTCGGTGATCAGCTCGATATTGGAAAAACCAGCGACGCGCGCGCCATTATAGGTGACGGCGCCATAGCGGCTGGAGACATTGACGATCGGCGGATCCTCGCCGAGCGTCTTCCACACGACCCCGCCCCAGCCGGCGCGAAAGGCGCGCACGACATTATATTCCTTGTCGGTCGGCGGCGCCGAGGCCAGCCAGAACGGATTGGGCGCTTTGATCCCGGCGAAATCGACGCGAAGATCAGCCATGCGCGTGCTCCTTTGCTTCGCTGAGATCGGCGTGGATCGCCTCCGCCGCGATTTTTCCATCCTCGACCGCGCGCACCGTGAGATCGAGCCCGGCGATGCAATCGCCACCGGCATAAACGCCGGCGATCGTCGTGCGGCGCTTCGCATCGACGACGATGCGCCCGCCCTTGACCACGGGAAATCCCTCGGTTTCGGGCAAGACGAAGCGCTGGCCGACGGCTTTGAAAACCTGATCGGCGGGAAGGGTGAATTCGCCGCGATCGAGCACGACCGCGCCATTGGCATCGAGCCGCGTGCGCTGGAAAACCACGCCACGCACCCTGCCCCCCGCGCCGAGCAGGCGGAGAGGCGCGGCAAAATGGCGGATGCCGACGCCATGCGTCTCGGCCCAGGCCTGCTCATCGCCGGTTGCCGACATTTGCGCCGGGCCACGACGATAGACGATGCTGACCTCTTCGGCGCCAAGGAGGCGCGCCTGCGTTGCCGCATCGATCGCCGTGTTGCCGCCGCCGATGACGACGACGCGGCGCCCGATCGGCAAACTTCCCTTGTCCTTGCTTTGGCGGAGACGCGCGATGAAGGAGACCGCATCCTCGACGCCGGCGAGCGGTGTCTCTTCGATCCCGAGCGCGTTCACGCCGGCCTGACCGAGGGCGAGAAAAACCGCGTCATAGTCGCGCCGCAGGCTCGCGAGCGAGAGATCGCGGCCGAGCGCCTTCTCGGTCGCGATCGCGATATGGCCGATCCCGAGAATGAAATCGATTTCGCGCTCTGCGAAATCATCGGGGAGTTTATAGGCGGCGATCCCGTATTCATTGAGCCCGCCGGGTTTGGCGCGCGCCTCGAATATCTCGACGCGATGGCCGAAGCGCGCGAGACGATGGGCGCAGGCGAGCCCGGCCGGCCCGGCGCCGATGACGGCGATGCGCCTCCCGCTCGCCGGAGCGGCGGTGAAAGGCTGGAGGTTCCGCGCCATCAGCCAGTCGGTCGCGCGGCGCTGCAGAGCGCCGATGGCGACCGGGCGCTCTTCCTGCGCGGTGCGCACGCAGGCCCGCTCACAGAGGATCTCGGTCGGGCAGACGCGGGCGCAGCTTCCGCCGAAAATATTTTCCTCGAGGATTTTGAGCGCCGCACCCTTGAGATTTCCGGTCGCGATGCCGCGGATGAAGCCCGGCACATCGATCCCGGTCGGGCAGGCCGCGGTGCAGGGCGCATCGAAACAGAAATAGCAGCGGCTGGCCTCGACCAGCGCCGCGTCGGGCGACAGCGGCTTATGGGCGTCGGCGAAATCGCAGACGAGAGCAGCCTCATCGCGCCGGTGCGACGCGATATCGGGCTCCTCGGAGAGAAAAGCATCGCCGCTCATGGTCGCGCTGGCCTCCGTTCGCTAAGTTTCTCGGGCGGAGCGTGATGGAAATTGACTGTCTGGTCAACTTCTTTCACAATCCAGGCAGAAGTTTTTTTGACTGGGTGAATTTTGGGCAAATCGCGCAAAGAGCGGGCAAAATTAGCCTCTGAGGCGAGCGGCGGGCGCATTCGCTTGGCGCATCGGGCGCATATCATCGCGTGCGCCGAGCGCATTTTCGCCGAGCATGGTTTCGCCGGCGCGACCATGAGCCGCATCGCCGAGGCCGCGGCCCTGCCCAAGGCCAATCTGCATTATTATTTCGGCACCAAGGTGCTGCTCTATCGCGCGGTCCTCGAAAATATCCTGACCCTCTGGCTCGACGACATGGACCCGATCACGCCCGAGGCCGATCCCGCCGCGGCCCTTGCCGCCTATATCGCGGCGAAAATGGCGCATTCGCGCAATCGCCCGCATGCCTCAAAGGTTTTCGCCGCCGAATTGCTGCACGGCGCGCCGGAACTCGGCACCTATCTCAGGCTCGATCTCCGGCGCAAGGTTGCGGAGAAATCCGCGGTCATCGAAGGCTGGATCGCGCGCCGCCTGATCGCGCCGGTCGAGCCGAGGCATCTTTTCTTCACCATCTGGGCGATGACCCAGACCTACGCCGATTTCGATACGCAAATGGCCGCCGTGCTCGGCATCGACAAACTCGACGCCGGCGATTACGCGACCGGCACGGAGACGGTCATCCGCCTGGTGCTGCGCGGCCTCGGGATCGCGCCCGCCGGCGAAACCGAAGTCAGCGACATCATGACACAACAGAGGAGGACAGCATGACGGTTCTGATCCGAGGCGGCACGGTGGTGACCGCGGAGACGAGTTATCGCGCCGATGTGCTCTGCGCCGAGGGCGTGATCAAGGCGATCGGCCCCGGCTTGGAGGCGCCGAGCGGGGCCGAGACGCTGGACGCCGGCGGCATGCTGGTGATGCCGGGCGGGATCGATCCGCACACCCACATGGAATTGCCGTTCATGGGCACGACGGCGAGCGAGGATTTCTACTCCGGCACCGCCGCCGCACTCGCCGGCGGGACGACGATGATCATCGATTTCGTCATTCCCAATGCCGGCGTCTCTCTCCTCGAATCCTATCACACCTGGCAGATCGGA
>JAKAQU010000283.1 GCA_021819535.1 Pseudomonadota bacterium
TTCTCGTTCTTCACATCGATCGCCGGTTCAGCCGCGATCTTCTTGCCGGCCGGCCGGGGCGGGTGCAGGTGATCATCGATGGCCGGAATTCCAATACGGCGGCGATCGTGCTCGGCTATGCCAATACTATTCTGCTCGATTTCGACGCCGAATGGGCGGCCGCCCACCCCGGGCCGCGCCTTCCGGCGCAGTTGGTCATGCGATCCTGGTTCAACCCCGATCTTCTCTCGCGCTGGTTCGTCATTCCCGGTATCGTCGGGTTGTTGACGCTGGTGGTGACGATGCTGGTGACGGCGCTTTCGGTGGCACGTGAGCGCGAGATGGGCACGTATGACCAGCTTCTGGTGACACCGCTCCGCCCGGCCGAGGTGCTGCTCGGCAAGGCCATTCCGGGCCTGGTGATCGGCAGTGGCGAGGCGGCTTTCATCGCCCTGGTCGGCGTTTTCTGGTTCGGCGTTCCCTTCACCGGCAGCCTCGCGGCGCTCGCCCTCGGGCTCGGGCTGTTTTTGCTCTCGGCGATCGGGCTCGGGCTGATGATCTCCTCGCTCGCGGCGACACAGCAGCAGGGATTGCTCGGGGCGTTCCTGTTTCTCGTCCCGGCCATTCTGCTCTCGGGTTTCGCGACCCCGATCGCCAACATGCCGCAAATGGTGCAGTATTTCACCTATCTCAATCCGATGCGCTACCTGATGGTGATTTTACGCGGCGTCTTTCTGCAGGGGGATGGCATCGGCGATCTCTTCGATCAATACTGGCCGCTTGCGGTCATCGGGATGACGAGCATGACGGCCGCGACAATCCTCGCGCGGAAACGCATGTATTGAACGCGCCCGGCCGGGTCTTTGCCCGGCCGGAGCGAGGAGGCTCAGCGCCCGTAGAGCCCGGTCAGGGTTGCCGAGGCGATGGTGTGGAAATGAAGATTGAAGCCGACCACGGCCGCCGTCGTGTCCTTGTTCAGCGGCAGCTTATCGACATCGAGCGCATGCAGCGTGATGATGTAGTGATGCGGCTTGTCGCCCGGCGGCGGGCAGGGACCGCCATAGCCGGCGCTGCCGTAATCGGTGCGACTCTGGGTTGCGCCACGGGGCAGGCGGTTGTGATGGACATCGCCGGCATTCTTGGCGAGTTGCGTTGTCTTGGCCGGGATGTTGAACACCACCCAGTGCCAGAAGCCGCTCCCGGTCGGCGCATCGGGGTCATAGATGGTCAGCGCATAGCTCTTGGTGTTGGCCGGCGCCCCCGACCAGGCGAGGCGCGGGGAGATATTCTGGCCGGTGCAGCCGAAGCTGTTGAAGACCTGCTCGTTCTGGATGGTTCCGCCCTCGCTGATATCCTGGCTGGTCAGGGTGAAGCCATCGGCCCGCGCCGCTCCCGCAAGGCCGAGCCCCGCCGCCAGCACCGCCGCCATGATCGGAGATTTGCTCACGTTTTTACCCCCCTCGGTAATGGTTTGACGTAAAAATTTAGCCCTTGTCGGTGGTTCTGGCAATCTCCTCGCGGAGGGCGCGTTTGAGGAGCTTGCCATTGGCGTTGCGCGGCAGCGGCAAAGCCGCGAAGCTGAACGTCTCCGGCCGCTTGTAGTCGGCGAGCAGCGGTGCGCAATGTGCCCGCAAGGCTTCGGCGCTGACGGCGGCGCCGTCGCGGAGGCGCACGAAGACATGGACCCGCTCACCGAGCACCGGGCAGGGCCGCGCCACCGCCGCCGCCTCGATGACATCGGGGTGGGCGATCAAGGCATTTTCGACCTCGACCGAAAAGACTTTGTGGCCGCCGCGGTTGATCATGTCCTTGCCACGATCGCGGATATGGACGAAATTTTCGGCATCCATGAAACCAAGGTCGCCGGAATGCCAGAAACCGGCGGTGAAATTCTCCGCCGTTGCCCTCTCGTCCTGCCAGTATCCCGGCACCACCATCGGCCCCCTGATCCAGATCTCGCCGATCTCGCCGCGCGGCACTTCGCGTCCTTGCTCGTCCATCACCACGATCTCGCCGCAAGCGACGGGGAGGCCGACACTCGCGGCGTGCTCGACGATGGCGGCCGCGGGGAGAAAGGTCGCCGGCGAAGTGGTTTCGGTCGCGCCATAGCCGTTGATCAGGCGAAGATGGGGTAGGGTTGCGGCCAGCCGGGCGATCACGGCTTCGGGCATCGGTGCGCCGCCGAAGGCGCCGATCCGCCAGGCGCTGAGATCGCGGGCGGCGAAATCGGGCTCCAGCAACAACAGCGCATACATCGCCGGCACGATGATGGTGTAGGTGAGGCGTTCGCGCTCGGCCAGGTCGAGGAAGGTGCCTGCCTTGAATTCGGGCAGCACGAGAAGGGCTCCGGCGGCATGGATCGTGGTTGCGATGATCGGCACGATGCCGGTGACATGCGCCATCGGCACCGCCGCCATGACGCGCTCATCGGGGCCGAGTTCGAGTGCTGCCATGCAATGGAGAACCGAGTGGACGAGCCCGAGATGGGTCAGCATCGCCCCTTTCGGCCGCCCGGTGGTGCCCGAGGTGTAGAGCAGCATCGCGACATCTTCTTCCTCCGCCGGCTCGGCGGCGTCGCGCCGGCCCGGGCCTTTGAGATCGTCGAAGGCGCTCACCGGGATACGATGGCGGAGTGCTGGGACGTCTGCGGGCGCGGGCAACAGCGGCGCGAGATCGTCCTCATGAACGACGAGGGCTGCCCCGCAATGGCCGAGAAGATAGGTGAGGCCCGGGCGCTGCTCGCGAATGGAAAGCGGCACCGCGATGGCGCCGAGCCTTGTTGCGGCAAAGAGGAGAATGACGAAGGCGGCACGGTTGCCGAGCAGCATCGCCACCCGATCGCCGGATCTGATGCCGCGCGCCGCAAGCCCCGCCGCGATTTCGCCGACACGCTGATCGAGCGCGCGATAGGTGAGCCGCATCTCGCCATCGATCAGCGCCTCGCCATCGGGATTGCGCGCGATCGCCCCTGCGAGCAGCGCGTGCAGGCTGGAAGGGCGGTCTGGGATGCAAGGCATCACACGATCGCCGTAATGGCGTTCGAGCCGGATCGTCATCGTTTTCTTCCCAAACCGTTCATGGTTTCTGACGCGGCACTGGCAGATATTCGACATTGCCGCTCGCGCTTCGCATCGGCTGCGGGAAAAGTTGCATGAATTGCAAGACTTCTTCGGGCATGTCCGTGCTGATGGGAAGGCCGAGCGACTTGGCCTCGGCCGCCGAGATCGGGTAATCATGGGTCCAGGTGCCGGTCGCCAGGGTCTCGGCGATGCGCTTTGCTTCCGCTTGCGGCAGACGGTGGGAGAGCAATTCTTCCGCTGTGTGTTTGACCTGGGCGATGGCCTTGCGCCCGACATCGGCGAGAATAAGGGTTTCGTCGTCGATTTCGGCGATGGGCTTCTGTTCGATCACGTGCAGAAGAGATGCTGCGGGAAATTTGTCGAGTTGCGGATCGACGGGGCCGAGCACGGAGTGGCGGCACATGACGATCTCGTCGGCGGCAAGCGCGATCAATGTGCCGCCGGACATCGCGTAATGCGGAACGAAAACGCTGACGCGCCCGGCACGCTCGCGAATAGCGCGCGCGATCTGTACTGCTGCGAGCACCAGCCCGCCCGGCGTGTGCAGGATGATATCGAGCGGCATGTCATCGGCGGTCAGATGAATGGCGCGCAGAATCTCTTCTGAATCATGGATATCGATATAGCGCATGAGCGGAAAACCGAGGAGACGCATGGTTTCCTGGCGATGGACGAGGGCGATCACCCGCGAGCCACGGCGCCTTTCGATTTGCGCGAGTTTGCGGGCACGCAACTGCTCCAACAGACGCTGGCGAATGAGCGGCTGAAGCGCGGTGAAGATAAAAAACAGCCAGAAGAGATCAGAGAGAGACATGCGCTTAGCCTGGGTTATAAATAACAAAATAAAAATCCTTCTTTTTCTGAAGAAAAAGAAGCAAAAAGACTTCTTCCCGGTTCCCTGGCGCGGCGGATTTTCTGGGAGCGGGCAGCGCCGCAGGCGCTGCCCAACAGAGAAAAGTTTTTTGGTTCTTTTTTTCGAAAAAGAACATTTCTACTCCTCAATGATCTCGGCGCCAAGCCGGGCGAAGGCGAGCGAGAGGTCGCCCACGCTTGCCGCATTCGCCGCCGCGGCCGTGCCACGCCGGGCACGGGCGGCGATGCCCTCGAAGATGACGGCGAAGCGAAA
>JAKAQU010000008.1 GCA_021819535.1 Pseudomonadota bacterium
CGGCTACACCGCAACCTTGAACACGCCGCTACCGCAGATCGTACGCAAGATCAATCTCGATGAGAAGCGCGTATTTTGGAGCGAGCGGGTAACACTTCCCTACAACCCGCATATCGGCACCCTCAGCCTCTCACCTGAGATCGATTCGATCAATTCGCTGACACCGGATAATCATGGTGGCAACATGGATCTTCCCGACATGGGACCGGGCAGCGTCACCTATCTGCCGGTGAGGGTGCCTGGGGCACGGCTTTTCATCGGCGATGCTCATGCCTGCCAAGGCGATGGCGAGATTTGCGGCGTTGCCGTTGAATATGCGACCACCACAACCATCCGTGTCGATCTCATCAAGGATTGGGCGATCGAGTGGCCGCGCCTGGAACGCGAGGATTTCATCATGGCGATCGGCAGCGCGCGCCCACTGGAAGATGCAACCCGCATCGCCTATCGTGATCTCGTACGCTGGATGGTAGCCGATTATGGCTTCGATCAGTGGGATGCCTATATGATGCTGAGCCAGTGTGGGCGGGTGCGGCTCGGCAATGTCGTCGATCCGAAATACACCGTCGGCGCCGGTATTCTCAAAACCTATCTCTTGCCCCAGGAGAAAGCGGATGGATCTCGGTCTTAGAGGAAAAAGCGCTCTCGTCACCGGTGCAACCAAAGGCATCGGCCGTGCGATTGCCGATCTTCTCGCCGATGAGGGTGCCCATGTCGCGATCTGCGCGCGTAACCCGGCCGAGGTCGCGGCGACCGTCACCTCTTTGCAGGAGAAAGGTGTTCGGGCGTTCGGCGATGCCGTCGATGTCGCCGACGGGCCGGCGCTCAAGGCCTTCGTCACCGCGGCGGCGGCGGCGTTTGACGGGCTCGACATCCTGATCCCCAATGTCAGCGCCCTTGCCATCAGCAATGACGAAGCCGGCTGGCGCGCCGGGTTTCAGACCGATCTCATGGGCAGTGTCACCGCCGTCGAGGCGGCGATGCCGTTTCTCGAGCGCTCATCGGCGGCGGCGATCGTCATCATCTCCAGCGTCTCCGGCCGCGAGATCGATTTCGCCGCCGGCCCCTATGGCGCGTTCAAGGCAGCACTGATCCACTACGCCCAGGGTCTCGCCTTCAATCTCGCGGCAAAAAACATCCGCGCCAACACCGTCTCGCCCGGCAACACCTATTTCCCGGGCGGCGTGTGGGAGCGGATCGAACGCGATATGCCGGCGCTGTTTCAAGAGGCTATGGCGCTCAATCCCACTGGACGGATGGGAAAGCCCGAAGAGATGGCGCGCGCCGCGGTGTTTCTCGCGAGCCCCGCCGCAAGCTTCATCACCGGCACTAATCTCGTCGTCGATGGCGCGCTCACCCGCGGCGTGCAGTTCTGACTGTCGGACCAAAATCGGCAATGTGTCGTGGGCGACGCCGCCGCATCCGATCAGCCGAGGTCGGACGTGAAATCGGCAAGGTATTCTGAAGTTGGCGTGACGCCGGTCAGCAGCAAATATTTGCGCGCTCGGGTAGAGGCGGCATAGAGCAGTCGGCGAAGACTTTCCAGATGAAGGGCTTGGGGTCATGTGTTCGGCGAGGTCGCGTTTGATGGCGGCTTGCAGATCGACCAGCGAGTGGAAACTGCCGCGCCAGATTTCACCTTGCCCAGATTTCACCATGCTCGCGGGGCCTCCCATCATTCCCCTTTCCGGCCCGCTCTCGGCGACACCGCGAGGCCGAGGAACACCATCACGGCCCGGTTGAGCCGAACCACGTCCTCATCGTCCAACCGCCCGATCCGCTCACCGACCTTGGACTTCGGGTCGGTGGTGAAGGCGCAGATCGTGATCGAATCCGTTGCGTCAAAGGCGTCGTCTTGCACGACGACAACGGGGCGCGGCTTGTCCGCGTAGTTCTTGCCGCCGGAGACGGTCCAAATGTCGCCCCGCCTCATTCATCGTCCCAGCCGGACATCGCGTCGATGAACGCCTGGTCCTCGGCCGCGTGGGCGCTCGACGCCACGGCCAACGACTGCCGATGCGCCTCCGCGCGGAAGGACGAGGCACGCACGTCCGGCACCCAAATCTGGATCGGCCTCGGGCCCTGGGCGCGCAGCCGGTCGCGGTGTTCCTGAACCTTCATCTTGGTGGGCTTCGCACCTCTCGCCCGCGCCATGACTAGGTCACCCGATAGAGTTACATGTAACTTATCGCGTGGCACTCGGCATGGCGGATCGCGGGCACCTTCCCCATGGGATTGATGGCGCGATGGTCTGCCGCCTTCATCGTCGTGCCATCGCCGAGCAGCACGGTGTCGTAGGTCCTCCCACCGCATCGCGCATCCAGCCCACGATACGGCCGCGTGACTGCGGGTTGGTGTAAAAGATCAACGGGTTGGCCGATATGAGGTGGTCTCCTTGAAACGAACGATGTTCGGCATCAAAAAAATCACGTCCCGATCCCGCCGAGGGCGAGATATTTGATTTCGAGATACTCCTCGATGCCGTATTTCGATCCCTCGCGGCCGAGGCCCGATGATTTCATGCCGCCGAACGGCGCGACCTCGGTCGAAATGATGCCCTCGTTGATGCCGATGATCCCGTATTCCAGCGCCTCGGCGACCCGGAAAATGCGCCCGACATCGCGGGCATAGAAATAGGCGGCAAGGCCGAATTCGGTATCATTGGCGAGTTTGATCGCCTCATCCTCGGTCTTGAAGCGAAAGAGCGGCGCGACCGGGCCGAAGGTTTCCTCGCGGAAAATATCGGCGCCGGGAGGCACGTCGGCAAGGATGGTGGGTGTGAAGAAATTGCCGCCCCGCGGATGGCGGGCGCCGCCGGTAACGATGCGGGCGCCGCGCTTCATGGCATCGGCGATATGCGCTTCCACCTTCGCCACCGCCTCGGCGTTGATCAACGGCCCCTGTGTCACGCCAGGCTCCCTGCCATCGCCGACGCGAAGCGCCTCGACCGCCGCTTTCAGCTTGGCGGCGAACGCATCATAGACGCCGTCCTGGACCAGAAGACGGTTGGCGCAGACGCAAGTCTGGCCGGTATTGCGGTATTTGCTGGCGATGGCGCCGATAACCGCCGCGTCGAGATCGGCGTCGTCGAAGACGATGAAGGGCGCATTCCCGCCGAGTTCCATGCTGGTTTTCTTGATCGAGGGCGCGCATTGCGCGAGCAGCTTGGCGCCAACCTCGGTCGAGCCGGTAAAAGAGAGTTTACGCACGAGCGGGTTGGAGGTCAGCTCACCACCGATCTCGCCCGAAGGCCCGGTGATGACATTGCAGACGCCCGGCGGCATGCCCGCCCGCTCGGCAAGCACGGCGATGGCGAGCGCGGAAAACGGCGTCTGGCTCGCCGGGCGGATGACGCCGGTGCAGCCCGCGGCCCAGCCCGGCCCGGCCTTGCGGGTGATCATCGCGGCCGGAAAGTTCCACGGCGTGATCGCGGCAAAGACGCCGATCGGCTCCTTCTGGACGATGACCCGCCTTCCCTTCACGTTCTGCGGGATCGTATCGCCGTAGACGCGCTTGCCCTCTTCCGCGAACCATTCGATGAAGCTCGCGGCATAGGCGATCTCACCCTTGGATTCGGCGAGCGGCTTGCCCTGCTCGGCGGTCATGATCAGCGCGAGATCATCGGCATGGGCGAGCATCAGATCATTGAGCCGGCGCAGGATGGCCGCCCGTTCCTTTGCGACCAGCGCCCGCCAGGCGGGATAGGCGGCATGGGCGGCTTCGATCGCGGCGCGGGTTTCGCTGGCGGCGAGCGCCGGCACCTCGCCGATCACCTCGCCATTGGCCGGATTGCGCACCGCAATCGTTCGCCCCGAAGCAGCGGCGATCCATCGGCCGCCGACGTAATTTTCCTGCCGGAACAGGCTCGCATCCTTGAGCGGCAGGGGAGAGATGGGGTTGAGCATCGCGTTCCTCCTGACAAAGCGTTGAGGCGTAGATAGTCCCTTATCGCGCCGGGCGCCAGCGCCGCTCTTTCACGACCGGCGAGAGTGTGATTAGATTTTCCCACCATGCCCCGCATCGCGCGCCAGGAAAAACCGCTGCCCGCCAACCGGCTTACCATCCGGCTCGACCTCGCCTCGGGCACGAGGATCGGGCCCGGCAAGATAGCACTTCTGGAGGCGATCGGGCGCAGTGGCTCGATTTCCGCCGCCGGGCGGGAATTGCGCATGTCCTATCGCCGCGCCTGGGATCTCGTCGAGGAACTCAACCGCGGCCTCGGCGCTGCCGTCGTCACTACCGCGACCGGCGGCGCCGGCGGCGGTGGCGCGATGCTGACCCCGCTCGGCCACGCCCTGATCGCCGAATACCGGGCGATCGAACGCGAATCCCTCGCGACCGCGATGCCGCGCATCGACGCGATCCTGCGCGGCGCGAGCCGGTAGCCGCCCCGCGGCCACCCCGCCTAAAGGGCGAGCTTCAGCTTCGCGCCGATCTCGCCGATGATGCCGCGGCGGAAGGCGAGCACGCAGGCGATGAAAATCAGGCCTTGCGTCACGGTGACCCAGGCGCCGAAGGGGGCGAGATAGTTTTCCATCGTCGTCACCACCAAGGCGCCCATCACCGGGCCGAAAATCGTCCCGAGCCCGCCGAGCAGCGTCATCAGCACCACCTCGCCGGACATCGACCAATGGACATCGGTCAGGGTCGCGATGCCGAAGACCAAGGATTTCGTGCCGCCGGCGATGCCGGCGATGAAGGTCGAGAGGATGAAGGCGATCAGCTTGTAGCTATCGGTGCGATAGCCGAGCGAGGTCGCGCGCGGCTCGTTTTCGCGGATCGCCTTCATCACCTGGCCGAACGGCGAATGGACGACGCGATTGAGGAGCAGGAACCCGGCGATGAAGATCCCTGCCACCAGCCAATAGATCGTCATGTCGTTCACGAGCGAGATCGTGCCGAATAATTTCCCGCGCGGCACTTGCTGGATGCCATCCTCGCCGCCGGTGAACGGTGCCTCGACGCAGAAGAAATAGACCATCTGTGCGAGCGCCAGCGTGATCATCGCGAAATAGAGCCCTTGGCGGCGGATCGCGAGCCAGCCGAACACGCTGCCGAGCGCGGCACCGGTGATGCCGCCGAGCAGGATCGCGATTTCCGGCGTGAGCCCCCAATTCTTCGCCGTCCACGCGGTGACATAGGCACCGAGGCCGAAGAAGGCCGCGTGGCCGAAGGAAAGCAGCCCGACATAGCCGATCAAAAGATTGAAGGCGGCGGCGAAGAGCGCGAAGCAAAGCACCTTCATGACGAAGACCGGGTAGAGCACGCCCGGCGAGACGACGACGAGCGCGATCAGCACGAAAAAGGCGATGAGATGGGATCTGTTTGCGCCCCGCATGTCAGGCGGCCTTTCCGAACAGGCCCGCGGGCCGCGTGAGCAGGACAAGCACCATCACGACGAAAATCACCGTATCCGAGGCCTGCGGGTAGAACACTTTGGTCAAGCCCTCGATCACGCCGAGGCCGAAGCCCGAGACGATGGCGCCGAAAATCGAGCCCATGCCGCCGATCACCACGACAGCAAACACGGTATTGATGAAATTCGATCCCATGTTGGGATTGACCGAATAGATCGGTGCCGCGAGCACGCCGGCGAAGGCGGCCAGCGCCACGCCGCCGGCGAAGGTCAGCGTCACCAGCCGCGGCACGTTGACGCCGAAGGCTTGCACCAGCGCTGGGTTTTCGGTCGCGGCACGCAAGAGCGAGCCGAGCTTGGTCTTTTCTATCAGAAGCCAGGTCGCGAAACAGACCACGACGGCGGCGACGATCACCCAGCCGCGATAGATGGGAAGAAACATGAAGCCGAGATTGACGGCACCACTGAGCAGCGCCGGAATCTGATAGGGCATGCCGGAACTGCCGTATTCGTTGCGGAACAACCCTTCGATGACGAGGGCAAGGCCGAAGGTGAGCAAAAGCCCGTATAGATGATCAAGCGCATAAAGCCGGCTGATGATGGTTTTTTCCAAGACCACGCCGAAAGCCGCGACGATGAGGGGCGAGAGGATCAGCGCGAACCAGTAATTCACGCCGAGATAATTGAGCAGCATCCAGGCGACGAAAGCGCCCATCATGAACACCGCCCCGTGGGCGAAATTGATGATGTTGAGCATGCCGAAGATCACCGCGAGGCCGAGCGAGAGCATCGCATAGAACCCGCCATTGATCAGCCCGAGGAGAAGCTGGCCGAACAGCAGGGGGCCGGGAACGCCGAAAATACTGAACATCGCTTTCTCTATCTACGGGTTAGGCGTGGATCAGCGAACAATTGCCGTCCTTGAGCGGGCGGAACGCCTGATCGCCAGGGGTCGTCACCATGAGCTTGTAGTAATCCCAAGCCCCCTTGCTCTCCGATGGCTTCTTGACCTCGAACAGATAGGCGGGGACGAGAACACGGCCATCTTCGCGGATATGGCAGGTGCCGAAAGCATCATCCTCGGTCGGCATCGCCTTCATCCGCGCAACCGATGCTGCACCATCCGCCTTCGCCGCCGCAACCCCCATGTCCGCGACAGCTTTGAGATAGTGGATGGTGCCGGCATAGCAGCCCGCCTGCACCATGTTCGGCATGTTGTTCGGCGTCTTGTCCTTGATGCGGGCGGCGAAAGCGCGGGTCTTCTCGTTCATGTCCCAATAGAAGCTTTCAGTCAGAACGAGCCCCTGGGCAGTATCGAGGCCGAGCGCATGGACATCGGTGATGAACATCAAAAGAGCGGCGATGCGCATCTTGCCAGTGAGGCCGAATTCATGCGCCTGCTTGATGCTGTTGACGGTATCCGCACCGGCATTGGCAAGCCCGAGCACCTTCGCACCCGTCGCCTGCGCCTGTAGGAGGAAGGAGGAAAAATCGCTCGTGCTCGGGAAGGGATACGTCGAATGGCCGAGCACCTTGCCGCCCGCGTCATTGACGAAGCCCGAGGTCTGACGTTCGAGATCGTGGCCGAAAACATAATCGGCGGTGAGAAAATACCAGGTATCGCCGCCAGCTTTCACCAATGCCCCGCCGGTGGAATGGGCGAGCATCCAGGTATCATAGGCCCAATGGATGGTGGTGGGCGCGCATTGCTTGCCGGTAAGCTCAGCGGTGCCGGCGCCGACATTGATATAGGCGCGGTTCTTTTCACGACAGACGCTGGCCACCGCGAGCCCGACCGAGGAGGTCGGAACATCGATGATCATGTCGACGCCATCGCGATCGAACCATTGCCGCGCGATTCCGGCCCCGACATCGGGCTTGTTCTGATGATCAGCGGCGAGCACCTCGACGGCCAATCCCTTGCTCGCGGCACCAAAATCCTGAACCGCCTGCTTGACGCAGACCACCGAGTTGACCCCGCTCACGTCACGATAGGGGCCGGATTGATCGTTGAGCACGCCGATCCGGACGACGCCGCCCGCGGCCCGCGCCGGCTTCACCCAGGGGACGACAGCACTCGCAGCACCTGCGCCGAGCAGGAGACGACGCGAAATGGACATGGCAAACCTCCCTTCGGGCAAAACTCAAGTGTGAACGAGCGAGCAATGGCCATCCTTGAGCGGGCGGAAGGCTTCATCGGCCGGCGTCGTCGCGAGCAATTTGTAGTAATCCCACTGACCCTTGCTCTCGCTCGGCGCCTTGACCTGGAAGAGATAAGCGGGATGCAGCGCCCGGCCATCGGCGCGGATGCTGCCGGGGCCGAAGGCATCGTCGTCGGTCGGCATCGCTTTCATTTGCGCAACCGCCGCAGCCCCGCTCGCCTTCGCCGCGGCCACACCCATTTTCTCGACCGCCTGGAGATAGTGAAAGACGCCGCCGTAAACGCCGGCCTGGCCCATGCCGGGACGCGCGCCACCAGTGGCGGGCAGAAGGCGGTTGGTGAAGGCGCGGGTGCGATCATTGAGATCCCAATAAAAGGTCTCGGTCAGCACCAGGCCTTGCGCGTTCTGCAGGCCAAGGGCATGAACGTCGCTGATGAAAACGAGAAGTCCTGCAAGGCGGGCCGATTTGTTGACGCCGAATTCAGCCGCCTGCTTGATGCAGTTGACGGTGTCCGATCCGGCATTGGCAAGCCCGATGACCTTCGCCCCAGTCGATTGCGCCTGGAGAAGGAAGGAGGAGAAATCGGTGGTGCCGGGGAAGGGTGTATCGACATTGCCGAGCACCTTGCCGCCCGCCTCTTTGACGAAAGTCGCGGTATCACGCTGCATCGCATGGCCGAAGGCGTAATCGGCGGTGATGAAGAACCAAGTATCGCCGCCGGTTTTCACCATCGCGCCGCCGGTGGAGTGCGCCAGCATCCAGGTGTCGAACGACCAGTGGATGGTATTCGGCGTGCATTGCGGGCCGGTGAGATCGGCGGTGCCGGGGCCGCAGGCGATCACCACTTTGTTCTTGAGATGCCCGACATTGGAGACGGCGAGAGCGACCGCCGAATTCGGCACGTCGACGACGAGATCGACACCGTCGCGGTCAAACCACTGCCCAGCGATACCGGCGCCGATATCGGGCTTGTTCTGATGATCGCCGACCAGAACCTCGACCGGAATGCCCTTGGCCGCGGCTCCGAAATCGGCGATCGCCTGTTTCGCGCAGGCAACCGAGACCGGGCCCGAGAGGTCACGATACATCCCCGACATATCGCCGAGTACGCCGATTTTGATACCCGCATCGGCGGCACGGGCGCGGGCGAACGGCAACATCGAGGTTGCGGCGGCGGTGCCGAGTAATCCACGTCGTGTCAATGTCATCGGGCGTGCTCCCTTGGGTTATCGGTTATGATCAAGTCGGATGGCCGGCGGAAAATCCCGTGCCATTCCTGTCATGATCCCGTGCCTCTCTCTAGACACCAAGATAATCGTGCAGTTTTGCCATGTTCGCGTCCAACTGCTCGTTTTCGATCATTTCGACGACACGGCCATGCTCGACGACGTAGTGGCGATCGGCGACCGTCGCGGCGAAGCGGAAATTCTGTTCGACGAGAAGAACGGTGAAGCCGCGCTTCTTGATTTCGCGGATGGTGCGGCCGATCTGCTGCACGATCACCGGGGCCAATCCCTCGGTCGGCTCATCGAGCAGCAGAAACCGCGCGCCGGTGCGCAGGATCCGCGCGATCGCCAGCATCTGCTGCTCGCCGCCGGAGAGCTTGGTGCCCTGGCTCCCGGCGCGCTCGCGAAGATTGGGAAACAGCGCGTAGATGGTCTCGATATCGAGCCCGCCGGGCGCGATCACCGGCGGCAGCGTCAGGTTCTCGGTAACATTGAGAGAGGCGAAAATGCCGCGTTCCTCAGGGCAGATGGCGATACCGCGGCGCGCGATGAGATCGGACCGCAGCCCGACCATTTCCTCGCCGCGAAAGCGCACGCTGCCAGCCCGCCGTGGCACCAGGCCCATGATCGCCTTCATCGTCGTCGTCTTGCCGGCGCCGTTGCGCCCGAGCAGCGTCACCACCTCGCCCTCGCGCACCGAAAAATCGACGCCGTGCAGAACATGGCTTTCGCCGTACCAGGCGTTGAGCCCCTTCACCTCAAGCATGTTGTCCCTCGCTCTCGGCGGTGCCGAGATAGGCGGACATCACGTCCGGATTTCGTGAAACGGTGGCATAATCCCCCTCCGCAACCACCCGCCCGCGGGTCAAGACGGTGATGGTGTCGCATAATCCTTCCACTACCGAAAGGTTGTGCTCGACCATGAGGATGGTGCGCCCAGTGCGCACCCTCCTGATCAGCGCGACTATTCTTTCGACATCGTCATGGGTCATGCCCGCTGTCGGTTCGTCGAGCAGCATCATTTTCGGATCGAGCGCGAGCGTGGTTGCGATTTCCAGCGCGCGTTTGCGGCCATAGGGCAGAAGCGCTGCCTCGGTTTCGACGAAATCGGCAAGCCCGACATCGTCGAGGAGCTGCCGCGCCCGCGCGTCGAATTGATGCAGAACGCGCTCGGAGCGCCAGAAATCATAGGAATTGCCGCGCGCGCGCTGCAAGGCGAGGCGCACATTCACCAGCGCCGAAAGATGCGGAAACACCGCCGAGATCTGAAAACTGCGCACGAGCCCGAGCCGCGCCACCGCCGCCGGCGAATACGCGGTGATATCGCGCCCGGCGAAATGAATGGTGCCGCGCGTCGGTGCGAGGAATTTCGTCAAAAGGTTGAAGCAGGTGGTTTTCCCGGCGCCATTGGGGCCGATCAGCGCATGGATGGTGCCCTCACGCACCGCGAGATCGACACCGGCGACGGCAACGAACCCACGGAACTCGCGCACCAGACCTTTCGTCTCCAAGATGATATCGGCCACGCGCGAACGCCCCCTCCATTCATTTTCCCTTGCGGGTCATTTGCATATTGCGCCGCGGCGCGCAAGATTGCCAGCGAGGCCGAGACGGCGCTTTGGCGGGGAGGGTGACGATGGCGGGGCTATATTTCGAGGAATTGCACGAGGGGCGGGTGATCGATGCCGAATGGACCCGCACCATCACCGAGTCCGATAACGTCCTTTTCTGCAGCATGACGATGAATGTGCAAAAGCTGCATCTCGATGCCCATTTCGCGGCGACGACGGAATTTGGCCGCCCGCTGGTCAATTCCCTCTTCACGCTCGGCCTGATGATCGGCATGAGTGTGCATAATTCGACACAAGGCACGACGATCGCCAATCTCGGCATGCGCGAGACACGGTTTCCCGCCCCCGTCTTCACCGGCGATACCCTCCGTGTGCAGACGACGGTGATCGGGGCGCGCCCCTCGGCCTCGCGGCAAGATGCCGGAATCGTGACGTTCCGCCACGAGGCTTTCAACCAGGGCGGCAAACTGGTCGCGGTATGTGAACGTGCCGCGCTCATGCGCCGCCGGCCGATCATCGAGGACGAACAATGATGCCGCCACGCGCGCCTTCCCCCGAGCACCTGCGCAACCCTTCCCCCGCGCGCCTCCGCACGCCGTCTCCCGCGCGCCTCCGCACGCCTTCCCCCGCGCGCCTTCGCACGCCGCTCTTCGCCCCCGGCGATCAGCCGCGCAAGGTCGAAAAGGCGCTGGCGAGCACGGCCGATGCCGTCATCCTCGATCTCGAAGACGCGGTGACCCCGGCAAACAAGGGCCTGGCGCGCCAGAGCGTCGCCGAAATCCTGGAAGGGCTCGACCGCCCCGCCACCTTCGTGCGCGTCAACCCGCGCGACACCGAATGGTATCTCGACGATCTCGCGGCGATCGTGCCGGGCGGCCCGGCCGGGATCATGCTGCCCAAATGCGCCGGGCCCGAGGATCTCATCGCCCTCGACCACCATCTCGAAATCCTGGAAGCGAGCGCGGGCCTCGCCATCGGCAGCCTCGTCGTCCTCGCCCTGGTCACCGAGACCGCCGCCTCCGTCCGCAGGCTCGATGATTACGCCGCTGTGCCGGCGCGGGTCGCCGCGTTTTGTTTCGCCGCCGAGGATCTCTCCGCCGATCTCGGCATCTCGCCGCGCAGCACCGATGGCAGCTTGCGCGCGCCCCTCATCGCCGCGCGCGCGCGCATGCTGATCGCGGCCGGCGCCGCAGGCGTCTCCGCCCTCGACACCCCGTTCCCCGACCCGCGCGACCCCGAAGGGCTCGCGCGCGAGGCCGCGGCGGCGGCCGAAGACGGGTTCGCCGGCAAGATCCTGATCCATCCCGGCCAGATCGCGGCGACCGAAGCCGCTTTCACCCCGCCCGCCGAGCGCATCGCGTGGGCAGAGGCGGTGATCGCCGGGTTCAAAGCCCATCCCGGCGCCGGAACCTTTGCGCTCAACGGCCGGATGATCGACCGGCCGCATTTGAAGCTCGCGCGGCGCATCCTTGCCGCCGCCGGCCTCGACGCGGAGGCCGACGCAAGCTAGATAACCACCTCAGTAATGATCGTCATCGGAAATATCACGATTGGTGTAGTCTTTCAGCATCAGCGTCGCGACGACCGAAATCACCCCGCAGGCAAAAATATACCAGGCGATCGCATAGCCTGATTTGTAGGAGGCAAAGAGCGCGGTCGCGATCAGCGGCGCCGGGCCGCCAGCGAAGATCGAGGCGAGCTGGTAGCCGAGCGAGGCGCCGCTGTAACGCAGCCGCCCGGCGAAACTCTCGGCGATCAGCGCTGCTTGCGGCCCGTACATGATGTCGTGCGGGATCAGCGAGACGACGATGGCGATGAAAATCCAGAACGGCATGACCGTGTCGAGCAGCGCGAAATAGAGGAAACCATAAAGCCCGGTCAGCACGGCGCCGATGATATAGACGCGCCGCCGCCCGAAACGATCGGAGAGATAGCCGGAGAGCGGCACGGTGACGAGCGAGAGCAGCGATCCCGCCAGCATCGAGAACAGCAAAAGATCGCGCGAGACCTTGAGCGCGGAAACGCCATAGGAGAAGACGAAGGCGGTGAAGACGTAAAACGGTGCGTTCTCGGCCATGCGGGCAAATGCGCTGACCAGGATTTCCCGCGGCTGGCGGCGCCAGACCTCGATCATCGGCGCGCGCTCGATACGGTTTTCCTCGACCAGGCGGCGGAAAATCGGGGTTTCCAGAATGCCGAGCCGGATCCAGAGACCGAGTGCGACGAGAAAGATGCTGAGCAGAAACGGCACCCGCCAGCCCCAGGTGACGAACTGATCTCCCGAGAGGGCGGAGAAGACGAGCACCGCGAGATTGGCGAGAAAGAGCCCGGCCGGCACGCCGAGCTGCGGCCAGGAGGCGACGAAGCCGCGATGGGCGTTACTGCGGCTCCATTCCATCGCCAGCAGGACCGACCCGCCCCACTCGCCGCCGACGCCAACCCCTTGGATGAACCGCACGAGGGTGAGCAAAACCGCCCCCCAGATGCCGATACTGGCGTAGGTCGGCACCAGAGCGACGAGAAAGGTTGCAACCCCCATCAGCAGCAAGGTTGCGATCAACGTCGATTTGCGCCCGATGCGATCGCCGTAATGGCCGAAAATCGCCGCCCCCACCGGGCGGGCGACGAAACCCACGGCATAGACCAGAAACGCCTGCAGCGTGCCAACCAACGGGTCGGATTGCGGGAAATAGAGCTTGGCGAACACCAGCCCGGTGACGGTGCTGTAGAGAAAGAAATCATACCATTCGATCGTCGTGCCGACCGTGCTCGCGACGATCGCGCGGCGCAGTTGGCGGGCATGATCTGCATCCGAGAGCGTTTGTTCTGACATTTTATCCTCCCCAGTCGTGATTTGCCGCGATCTTATCGGCCCGGGCCCGCTTTGCCTATCGTCCGGCTCCTTGCCGCGCGGCGCCGACATGTTCGCGGAGAACGGGGAAGAGATGGGGATTGGCGGCGATGATATGGCGGCTTTCGCGCGGATCGCCGCCCTCGGCGTCGGTCGCGAAGCCACCCGCCTCGCGCACCAGGAGAATCCCGGCGCTGACATCCCATGGGCTGAGCCCGAACTCCCAAAACCCGTCGAACCGCCCAGCCGCGACCCAGGCGAGATCGAGGGCAGCGGCCCCGAAGCGGCGGACCCCGGCGATGTTCGGCATGAGAGCGCCGAGCGTGCGGGCAAAAGCAAGGCGGTCGGCGGCCGGCGTCTTGGCAAAGGGGATGCCGGTTGCGAACAAAGCGTCTTTCAGCTCGCGCCGCGCCGAGACCCTGAGCCGGTGCTCGTTGAGAAAGGCGCCGCCGCCCTTTTCCGCCCAGAACATCTCGCCCAAGGCCGGGGCATAGACGAGGCCGGCGGCGATTTCGATGCCGCCATCGGGGAGGCGATGCTCAAGCCCGATGCTGATCGCCCATTGCGGAATCCCGTGGAGGAAATTGGTCGTGCCGTCGAGCGGATCGACCACCCAGCGCCAGGTCCAGTTTTCGCTGCCATGCGCCCCCGATTCCTCCATCAGGAAGGCATAGCCGGGCCGCGCCTTGCCGAGTTCCTCGCGCAAGGTTGCCTCCGAGCGGAGATCGGCCTGGGAGACGAAATCGGAAGGGCCCTTGACGCTGACCTGAAGCTGCTCGACCTCGTTGAAATCGCGCAACAGCCGCCGCGCCGCCTTCTGGGCGGCGTTGGCCATGATCGTCAGATGCGGGGAGAGGGCGAGCGCCATCAGGTTTTGGCGCGCTCGACGTAGGATCCGTCCTCGGTGCGGACGACGATTTTCTCTCCCGTCTCGATGAAGGGCGGCACCATGGTGCGCACGCCGTTCGAGAGCTTCGCCGGCTTGTAGCTCGACGCCGCGGTCTGGCCCTTCACCACCGGATCGGCCTCGACCACTTCGAGCACGACGGACGCCGGCAGATGGATGGCAACCGGCTCGCCCTCGACGAGATCGACCGTCACCGGCATGTTGTCTTGCAGGAACGGCGCCGCATCGCCGAGGAGATCGGCCGAGACCATCGCCTGCTCGAAGGTCTCGTTATCCATCAGCACCAGATTGCCGCCATCGGCATAGGAATAGGTGTATTCCTTTTCCTCGGTCAGCAGACGCTCGACGGTGTCGGCGGTGCGCCAGCGCTCATTGGTCTTGTTGCCGGTTTTGAGGTCGCGCATTTCGACCTGGATGAAGGCGCCGCCCTTGCCAGGGGTGATGATCTGCTGCTTGAGCACCGTCCAACGCCGACCCTCATGCTCGATCACCTGGCCGGCGCGGATTTGGTTTGCCTGCTGCTTCATGGTCTCTCGATCTCTGGTTGCGCGCTGCGGGGCAGGCGCGGAAGGCGGCTCTCTAGACCGAAGCGCCGTCCGGGGCAAGGCGATGCCGCCCTCCCCAGGGGTCGCGCACCTCGCCGTCGCCGACGAGATAGTCCGGCCCGACCGGCACTTTGCCGAAGCCGCCCGCGATGTCGAGGACATAGGTGGGAAGGGCGAGGCCGCTGATCCGCCCGCGCAAACCGGCGAGCAGAAGCCGCCCCTCGGCAAGGGGCACGCGAAATCGCGCCGTGCCGGGCGCCGCATCGAGTTGGTGCAGGTAATAGGGCTTGACGCGGGCGGCGAGCATCGCGCGAAACAGCGCCGCCAGGGCTTCCGTGCTGTCATTGACGCCGCGCAGCAAGACCGACTGGCCGAGGAGCGGGATGCCGCGCGCAGCGATCCGGCGGAGCGCGGCACGGGCCTCGGCGCCGAATTCGCGGGCATGATTGGCATGAACGACGAGAAAAAGCGGCGTTTCGGTCGCCAGCGCCGAGGCCAGTGCCCCGGTCACCCGCTCGGGACAGGCGATCGGAAAGCGCGTGTGCACGCGGAGCAAATCGACATGCGGAATAGCCGCGAGCGCCACCAGTATCTCGCGCAGCCGGCGCGGGGCGAGCATCAAGGGCTCGCCGCCGGTGAGGATGACCTCGCGGATGGCCGGGCGGGCGGCGATCCAGGCGATGGCGCGGGCAAGCTCGGCCTCGCTCAAGACGCCGCCATCGGGGCCGACCTGTTCGCGCCGGAAGCAGAACCGGCAATAGACCGGGCAGGCGAGAAGCGGCTTCAGCAGCACCCTGTCCGGGTAGCGGTGAACGATGCCCTTGATCGGTGAGAGCGCTTCATCGCCGATCGGGTCCGGGCGCTCATCGGCCGCGGTTTCGCTCTCGCCGGGATCGGGGATGAACTGACGGCCGATGGGATCGTCGGGCGTTTCGATCAGGGCCGCGAGCGTCGGCGGAATCGCGATCGCGTAGCGCGCGGCGACAGTGGCAATGGCGCCGCGTGCCGTCTCCGGCACCAGCCCGGCATCGATCAGGGCGGCGGTATCGCGCAGCGTGCGGCGGTCGGTGGGGCGCATCGGCAAGGTCCGCTGAGAGGGTTGCGGAGGGATGCACCGATCGCCCGGCGCTGTCGAGGCCCGCCTTCCGGTGGCTATCGAGAACAAATTTCCTCTTGCGCGATTTTGTTATATATGTAAATTCATAGCGAGTGGTGACGATCGCTATGGCAACGTCTGCTATCGATCCGCTTTGCCGCCCATTACGCTTCCCATCCGTCAGACAAGGATTTCCCATGTTCATCCGAGTTCTCAGCCCTCGGCGCGCGGCGCCGATCTGGGCCGGCGCGGCCGCCGTGCTGGCTCTGGGTTTCGCCCCCCGGGCGCAGGCGCAATCCGCCTATCTCCACGCGCTGGAAGCCGCGCAAAACGACCACGACCAGCCGATGCAGACGGCGCAGGACAATTCACAGGCTCCGGTCGGCGCCGGCGCGCAGCAGACGGCGGCGCAGCCGGACGGCTATCTGTTCAATCTCCAAGTCGCCAAATCGCTCGGCCAGACGCTCGCGAATGACGGTATCTATATCGACGGCTCTTATACCAATATCACCCTCGACAATGTCTCCGGCGGCACGCGCACCGGCGCCATCCCGAACGGCGATGCCGTTTTCGGCATCAATCTCGACATGGGCAAGATCGCCGGCGTCCAGGGGGCACAGATCCATTTCTATGTCGATGACCGCCAGGGCTCGAATTTCGGCGACTATACCGGCACCGGCCTCGTCGATACCAACCAGACCTATGGCCCGAACGCCGCCTTTCGCCTCCAGGAACTGACCTGGGATCAAAGCCTCTTGAACGACCACATCCGCTATATCATCGGCCGGATGAATGATCTGCCCGACTTCGACACCTTCGACTTCGCCTGCAACTTCACCGATTTCACCTGCGCCAACACGGCGTTCTTCTATAACAACAACGCCAATTCGGCGGCACCGGTCTCGGCCTGGGGCGGGCGCATCAGCTTCAAGCCGACGCTCGAGACCTATTTCCGCATCGCGGCCGAAGCCGCGGATGGCGACGGGTTCTATAACCACGCGAATGAGGGCTGGAACCTTTCGATGACGCATGACAACGGCGTCTTCCTGCCGCTCGAGGTCGGCTACAAAACCGATTTTTCCTCGTCGAAATATCCCAGCCAGTATGACGTCGGCGGCTTCTACGATAATACCGGCTATAATTATTCGGGTCAGCTATTCGCCAAAACCGGCCTCCTCGAGCCGATGGCGAGCATCGCGACGACCGCCCCGCGCGAAGGTGTATGGGCGCAGGCCTCGCAGATGGTCTGGCGCCCGGATATGAACAGCAAGCGCGGCATCACCCTCTTCGGCGAGGTGGAAGCCATGGTCAACGGCTATACGCCGATCCAGGATGAAATCGATGCCGGCCTGGTCTGGCAGGGCCCGCTCGCCAGCCGTCCGCACGACAACCTCAACATCATCGGCGAATACTATAAAATGGGCAACGCGCTGGTGAATTATCAGACCGGCACCATCATCGCCGGCAATTCGCACATGGCCGGCGACATGGAGGTGTTCGAGGCGGTCTATAACGCCGCTCTCGCGCCCGGCCTCACCCTCGGCCCGGTCTTCGAATATATCGTCAACCCGAATGACGCCGGACCAGAGATCGCGCGGGTGAAAAACGCGACCCAGTTCGGCGGCCAGCTCGTGCTCACCCTGCCTGATCTGCTCGGCCTGCCGACGCTCGCCCGCGTCAACTAACTGAGACCAGGCGGCCGGCGAGCCCGGCGCCCCCTCACCCGCCGCGCGGCCAGTCGGCTACGCGGCGGGTGTTGTATTTTGGCCACAGCACGCGGCCTTCATGCAGCGACCCCCCCGCTTTCTCCCGCTTTTGTGATCCGGCGCCCTTTAAATTTATCGCTGATCGATATCTAATCACCGGTGCGATAGGTAACGTTATCACGATAACGGTTACGGATCGTTCCGCGAGAAGACTGGGCGCATCGGCGCCCTCATCGTGGAGGGTTTTCCGATCAACCCTAGGGAAGGGGAATACATGTTCAACCGAAACAACACGCGGCACAGCCGCGCGCCGGCCTGGGTCGGCGCAGTCGCGGTCGCGGTGCTGGCGCTCGGTGCCGCGCACCAGGCGCACGCGCAATCCGCCTATCTCAATGCGATCCTGAACGCCCGCAACGACGCCGACCAGCCGCTGCAGACGGCGCAGGATAGCTCGCAGGCCCCGGTCGGCGCCGGCGCTGCCCAGGCGGCGCAGCCGGATGGCTATCTGTTCAATCTCCAGGTCGGGAAATCCTTCGGCCAGGCGCTCGCCAATCAGGGCATCTATATCGACGGCAGCTACATCAACATCACCGACTATAATGCCGGCGGTGGCCTCAACAACGGCGCCTATTCCGATGGCGACGCGACGCTCGGCATCAACCTCGACATGGGCAAGATCGCCGGCATCCAGGGTGCTCAGATCCATTTCTACGTCGATGATCGGCAAGGCCCCAACGCCTATGGCAAGGGCGCCGGCGTCGGCCTCGACAATTCTTTCGTCTACGGCCCGAACGACGCCTTCCGGCTCACCGAACTGGACTGGGATCAGAGCCTGCTCAATGACCATATCCGTATCCTGGTCGGTAGAATCAACGATTTGGGTGATTTCGATACCTTCGACTTCGCCTGCAACTTCGTGGATTACACCTGCGCCAACACGTCGTTCTTCTACTTGAACGACGCCAACTCGGCCGATCCGGTCTCGGCCTGGGGCGGGCGCATCACCTTCAAGCCGACGTTGCAGACCTATTTCCGCATCGCGGCGGAAGCGGCGGATGGCAGCGGCTACTATAATGGTCCGGCTCAAGGCTGGAATCTCTCGATGACGCATGACAACGGCGTCTTCCTCCCGCTCGAAGTCGGCTACAAGACCGATTTCTCCTCGTCGAAATACCCGAGCCAGTATGACGTCGGCGGCTTCTACGACAACACCGGCTATAACTACTCCGGCCAGATGTTCGCGAAAACCGGCCTCCTCGAGCCAATGGCGAGCATCGCGACGACCGCGCCGCGTGAGGGCGTCTGGGCACAGTTCGCGCAGATGGTCTATCGCCCGGATATGAACAGCAAGCGCGGCATCACCCTGTTCGGCGAAGTGGAAGCCATGGTCAATGGCTATACGCCGATCCAGGACGAAATCGACGCCGGTATGGTCTGGCAGGGCCCCCTCGCCAGCCGTCCGCACGACAACCTCAACATCATCGGCGAATACTACAAGCTCGGCAACGAGTTGGTGAACTACCAGACCGGAACGGTGATCGCCGGCAATTCGCACTATGCGAACAGCATGGAGATCCTCCAGGCGACCTATAACGCCGCGATCGCCCCCGGGATCACGATCGGCCCGTTCTTCGAATACATCATCAACCCGAATGGCGGCGGCGCGACCCCCGCGAACCAGGTCAAGAGCGCGACCCAGGTTGGCGGCATGCTGCAAATCGCGCTGCCCGATCTGCTGGGTCTTCCGACGCTCGCCCGCGTCAACTGATCCCAGCCTGGCCTGAAGACGCCTAGCCTGAAGACCGGCCCGGCTTCTCCCGCGGGAGAAGCCGGGTGTGGTCGGTTCCGCTTTGTGACATTTCCGCCACAGAGCGGGATTTTTTGCCGCATCCGGCGAATGTTCTTATTTCGTTCGCAATTTCCTGCTTCACATTTTTTTATCCCCACCCTCTAATCACGCTCGCGAGAGTGAAGCGTCTTATGGGAAAGCGCCGAGGCTCGTGCCGCGTGATCGGAAGAGGCGAAATCGCCCGACCCCGGTTCCGCGGTCTCCGGTTTCCGAAACCACCCGAGGGAAGGGGTAACTATGCTCAACCGAAACAACATGCTGCGCCGCAGCGTGCCGGCCTGGGTCGGCGCGGTCACGGTCGCGGTGCTGGCGCTCGGTGCCGCGCACCAGGCGCACGCGCAATCCGCCTATCTTCAGGCGATCCTGAACGCCCGCAACGACGCCGACCAGCCGCTGCAGACGGCGCAGGACAATTCTCAGGCACCGGCCGGCAACGCGGCGCCGGCGGCACCGCAGCCGGACGGGTTCCTGTTCAATCTCCAGGTCGGGAAATCCTTCGGCCAGGCGCTCGCCGATAAGGGCATCTATATCGACGGCAGCTACATCAACATCACCGACTATAACGCCGGCGGCGGCCT
>JAKAQU010000284.1 GCA_021819535.1 Pseudomonadota bacterium
CCAATGACGCCACATCCCGCTTCCCGATCCGCTTCCGTTCCGCCATCGCCCGCCTCCGTCTGGCTTGGTTGCTAGATGCGCCTAGCACACATATAGCAATCAAATTGGCGCAAACAACAGCAAGCACTATCAAGCGGCGTCAACGAAACTTGCAGCTAATTACTAGTGATTTTAAGCCGCGAGCAAATACATGCAAACCGTCACAACCCCATGGACCCGCCTTCACACGGCGGGGGTCGCAGGTTCAATCCCTGCCGCACCCACCATTCATGCCAGACCGTCCGAGACCGCCTTCCGGAGATGATCGGCGTAGGTTTTGCGCAGGCTTACCTTGGAAAGTTTGCCGGTTGCGGTGTGCGGCAGTTCGTCGACGGTGATGACGTCATCCGGCAGCCACCAGCGCGCCACTTTATCGGCGAGGAAATCGAGCATGGCCTGCCTCGTGACCGAAACCCCCTCCTTGCAGCGAATGAGGAGAAGGGGACGCTCGACCCATTTCGGGTGGGGAACGCCGATCGCCGCCGCTTCTAACACGTCGGGATGGCCGACGGCGGCGTTTTCGAGATCGATCGAGGAAATCCACTCGCCGCCCGATTTGATGATGTCTTTTGCCCGGTCGGTGAGCGTCACATAACCGTCTTCGTCGATGGTCGCGACATCGCCGGTATCGAACCAGTTGCCGTCATCGAGCACGATGCCGCCCTCGCCCTTGAAATAGCCGGCCGTCACCCACGGGCCGCGCACCCTGAGATGCCCGACCGCCTTGCCGTCGCGCGGCAGCCTCCGTCCTTCGGGGTCGGTGATGCAAACCTCGACGCCATAGACCGGGCGCCCTTGCTTTGCCTGAATGTCATAGCGTGCCTCGCGATCCAACCCGAGATGCTTGGGCAAAAGCCGGCCGAGGGTCGCGATCGGGCTGGTCTCGGTCATGCCCCAGGCGTGGAGGAGGAAAGCGCCGAATGTCTCGTTGATCAGGGCACGCGGCGCGGCTGAGCCGCCGCAGAGGACGCGATCGAGCCGGAAGGTGCTGAGGTCGAGGGCGGCGCGGTTACGGTCGATATAATCGAAGAGGCCGAACCAGACCGTCGGCACCCCGGCGGCAAAGGTGCAGCGCTCAGCCTGCATCAGCGAGAAGAGGCTCGCGCCGTCGAGACGCGGGCCGGGAAGCACGAGCTTCGCCCCGACCATGGCGGCGGCGAACGGCAATCCCCAGGCATTGGCATGAAACAGCGGCACCACCAGAAGCCCGCTGTCGAGACAGGAGACGGCAAGGCCATCGGCCGCGGCGGCGCAGAAGGAATGGAGCAAAAGCGCGCGATGGCTGTAGAGCACGCCCTTCGGGTTGCCGGTCGTCCCCGAGGTGTAGCAGAGAATGGAGGCGGCATTTTCATCGAATAGCGGCCAGGGATGAGCCTCACTCTCCGCCGCGAGGAGATCCTCGTAGCAGAGGAGATTGGGATGATCGAGCGTCGGCATGTGCGCGCGATCGGTGAGCGCGATCAGCCCGCGGAGCGAGGGGATTTTCGGTGCCAGCTCGGCGACCAGATCGGTGAAGCTGAGGTCGAAAAACAGATAGCCGTCCTCGGCATGGCGCAGCATGTATTCGATTTGCGGCGCGAACAGGCGCGGATTGACGGTGTGCAGAACCGCCCCGATGCCGGTCACCCCGAAATAGAGTTCGAGATGGCGCGGCGTGTTCCAGGCGAGTGTCGCGACACGATCGCCCGCGCCGACGCCGAGCCGGGTGAGCGCGCCTGCGAGCCTCCCCGCCCGCGCCGCGACCTCGCCCCAGGAGGTCCGCACGATCGGCCCCTCGACGCTTTGTCCGACGATCTCGGCCTTGGCATGGTTTTCCGCGGCATGAGTGATCAGCGAAGACAGCAACAGCGGTGTCTTCTGCATCAATCCTTGCATTTCATCCCTCCCGTGGCCGTATTTCGTTTTCCGCCGCCTTCGAGGCCGCGGTTATGGACATGCTACACGCTCATAACGTCGCCCGCACGCCCTTCTTCGCCGCGCTCAGCTATGCTCGGGGGGAACCGGGAAGGCGCGGGTGAATACCGCCTTGGCGCTGTCCTCCACTTTCACCCGCAACTGCCCGGGGCCGTCGGGGATGAAGGCGAAAGTCAGGGCCGGATCCTCGCTCAGCGAGATATCGGCATCGAAATCGAACACCAGGCGGTCGTTGTAGGTGACGTGGATGGTTTGGATGTAGCGCGCCGGAATATAGTTCCGCGTCAACTGATCCATCTGCATGCCGTTGTTGTTGGGATGGCGGATCAGCAATTCGGCGAGTTCCGGCTGACCCGGCGCGAGATCGCCGCTGAGAGAGAGCTTCATCCGCCCCATTTGCTGCATCGCGAGCGTCTGATCGCTCCCCGCCGGCGCCGAACAGCCGCCGGCCGCCTTGACGAAACGCTCGGTGACATAAAGCGTGCCGTCACTGGTCTCGGCAACCGCGTGCATCAGCGTGTATTGCTCGACGCGGACCCGGGTTTTGAGCAGATGCGGGTCGAGCGCCGGGCCGAAATGGAAGGTTCCGGCAAGCGGCGAGGGATTGCCGTCGACGAGCAGATAGACCGCCTTGATCGGCTTTGATCCGCTCAGCGTGATCGCGATCGGCACCAGCGCCGCATCCATCGCCCGCGCCGGCGCTTCCAAGGTGATCACGCCATTGCCGTCATGGAGCACGCGGTCGCCGAACACGGCTTGGCGGAGTGTGTCCCACCGCGCCGCGCGCGCTGCCTCATCTTCGGCCGCTCGCGCCGGCAGGGTGGCCAGTAAAAAAAACCCGAAGATCAGCATTATGGACTTCATGGTGTGTTTCGTCCCCTGTTCAAACAAGAAAGATCGTTCTTTTTTGAAAAAAAGAACCAAAAAACTTTTATCCGGTTCGGATGGCTCGGGCAGTGCCGCAGGCACTGCCCAACGAATAGAAGTCTTTTTGCTTCTTTTTCTTCAGAAAAAGAAGGTTTTTACTCCCACTCCAACTCCTTATAGGCTTCGATCGCATTCCTGCCATTGTAATCGTCGAACAGGCGCCAGTGCTCGCGTTCGCTTTCGGCTGCGGCGTGGCTTGCCGTGTCGATATCGGCTCCTTTGAGGATAAGCGCGCGCACGTCGTGTGCAAGGGTTGCGAGATAGCGTTCTTCATCCGCCGCCGCCGCCGGCCATGAAACCGAGACCGGCCCGTGCCCCGGCACGGCGCGGGCCGCCTTCTGGCGTTTGAGCGCGGAGAGCGCTTTCTGCCAGCCGGCGAGACTGCCATCGAGCACCGGGATGCGGCCGACGAAGAGGAGATCAGACGCCCACAGCGTCTCGGTCGCGCTATCGAAGAGCGTAAGATCGGTATCGGTATGCGCCGGGGCATGGGCGGTGATGTCGAGCCTGCGGCCGCCGAGATCGATCGTTTCCTGCGCGGTGACGAGGCGCGTCGGCGGCAAGGCATCGCCGGCGGCGTCGGGGCCGAGCAGTTCGATCAGGTGGCGGCGATAGAAATCCCGGCGCGCGGCGAGGGCCGCCGGAAGCCGCGCATGGCCGATGATGTCGGGGTGGTCGTCGGCAAAGGCGCTCGCGCCGAAGCAATGGTCGAGATGGATATGGGTTTCGATGACGTAGCGGATCGGCCGGTCGGTCCGCGCCCGGATGGCGAGACGGAGCCGCGCGCCATCGGCGCCGCTGCCGCCGGGATCGATGACGGCGACGGCATCATCGCCGATGACGAAGCCGATATTGGCGATGGCGTCCTGGTTCTCCGCCGTCGCATCCGCATCTTCGCCGCGGCGGACGAACACCCCCCGCGCCACTTCCGTCATCGTGAACCCGGATTCTGGCCCTGGCGCGGCGCCGGCCGCGGCAAGGGCCGCGGCGCTGGCGAGAAGCCGGCGGCGGGTCAGGCCGGGCGGGCAGCAGAGGCAGAACATGGCGCAGCCTCGCGGGATACGGCGATCCGATGGGGGCGAATTATCGCGCGAAGTGCCGCCGGCGAGAAGGCTTGATGGCCGTGCGTGGCGTCCGGGGCATAATGATTAACAAAAGCGGCAATCGCTGTGATAACATGATAAAATTAACTGGAAATTTATGTCCAAAGCGGGTAAGTCTCTTTTTGCGAGAACATTATCCGTTTTGAAACTGCGGGTTACATGATTTTTGCGTGGAACAACCTATCGGGCGGGGTGTGGG
>JAKAQU010000285.1 GCA_021819535.1 Pseudomonadota bacterium
CGATCTCGCACATGGCCTTGACGCTTTCCTTGCAACCGGACACGCGGCGCCGCTGGCCGTGACCTCGGCCGACGAGATCGCCTTCTGGCTCTATTCCTCCGGCTCGACGAGCACACCCAAAGGCACGAGACACGTCCATGCGAGCCTTCGTGCCACCTACGAGACCTATGGCCGGCAGGTGCTCGGCATCGCCCCGGACGATCTCATGTTTTCGGCCGCCAAGCTGTTTTTCGCCTACGGGCTCGGCAATGCCATGACCTTTCCGATGGCGGTCGGCGCGAGCACGGTGCTCCTTCCGGACCGGCCGACGCCGGCTGCGGTGCTCGCCGTGATGCGCACGCATCAGCCGACCCTCTTCGGTGGCGTGCCGACACTCTACGCGGCTCTTCTCGCCGATCCCGCGCTCGGCGCCGGCGCCGGCTCGGCCCGGCTCCGGCGCGCGATCTCGGCCGGCGAGCCGCTTCCCGCGCCGATCGGGCTGGCATGGCGCGAACGTGTCGGCGTCGATATCCTGGATGGCATCGGGTCCACCGAAATGCTGCACATCTTCCTCTCCAACCGGCCCGATGATGTCCGCTACGGCACCACCGGGCGCGCCGTTCCCGGCTATGAGCTGAAGCTCGTCGATGAACGGGAGCACGAACTCGAAGGCGCGGCCGAGGGGGAATTGCTGGTCCGCGGCCCCTCGGCGGCGGAGGGGTATTGGAACCAGCGCGAGAAATCCCGCCGTACCTTCATGGGCGAATGGACCCGCACCGGCGATACCTATGCCCGCGACGCCGAAGGCTATTACCATTATCGCGGCCGCGCCGATGACATGCTGAAAGTGAGCGGCATCTGGGTGAGCCCGTTCGAGGTCGAGGCAGCGCTGATCACCCATCCCGACATTCTCGAAGCGGCGGTGGTCGGGCACGAGGATGAGGATGGGCTGGTCAAGCCGCGCGCCTTCGTCGTCTTGCGTGACGGCAGAACGGCCGTGCCCGATCTGATCCCGGCCTTGCAGGCGCTGGTCAAGGAGCGCGCAGGGCCGTGGAAATATCCGCGCTGGATCGAGATCGTCTCGGAATTGCCGAAAACCGCGACCGGCAAGATCCAGCGCTACAAGCTGCGCGGCAAACCGTGATGCGGGGTGCTGCACCATTTCCCATCGAGATTGGCGGTCGCGCGCTGGAGGCGGCACGCTGGGGTGAGGCGGGCGCGCCGGAGATCGTGCTCCTCCATGAGGGGCTGGGCTCGGTCGGCCTCTGGCGCGATTTTCCCGCGCGCCTCGCAGCCCGCAGCGGGCGGCGCCTGTTCGCCTATTCGCGCGCCGGCTACGGCCAATCCGCCAGCATCGAGCTGCCGCGCCCGCTCTCCTACATGGAGGATGAGGCGCGCGAGACCTTACCCCGCATTCTCGATGCGGCCGGCGCGCGGCGGGTGATCCTGCTCGGCCATTCCGATGGCGCCTCGATCGCCGCGATCCATGCCGCCGGATCGGGTGTCGCGAAAACCGGTTGTGTGATCGCCGGCCTCGTCCTCATCGCGCCGCATTTCTTCGTCGAGGATGTTTCCGTCGCATCCATCGCCGCCGCGCGCGAGGCGTATGAAAACGGCGATCTCCGCGCCCGCCTCGCCCGCCATCACCGCGACGTCGACGCCGCTTTTCGCGGCTGGAACGGGGCCTGGCTCGACCCTCGCTTTCGCGCCTGGCGGATCGATGATCTTCTGCCGCTGATCGACAGCCCGGTTCTCCTCATTCAGGGCGAGGCCGATGAATACGGCACGCTCGCGCAGATCGCGACCGCCGCCGCGAAACTGCCGCACCCGCCGCGGGTTATGCTCGTCCCCGGCGCCGGGCACTCGCCGCAATTCTCGCATCCCGAGCGGGTGATCGGCGCGGTCGCGGCGTTTGCCGATGCCGTCTTGGGGCTGCGCGAAGGCGCATTGACGGGGGGCATTGGCGGCGAGCATTGACGGGGGGCATTGACGGGGGGCTCTAATTTGCGTATTGCAGTACATCAATTCGCAATAGCCGTCAGAAGGAGGCGTCCTCCGATGCTCGCCGATCGATGACCGTGGAGTTGGAACGCAAGAAGCCGAAAATCGATTTTCAGACCCATCCCGAGCGCTACCGTCATTGGCGGCTGCGGTGCGAGGGTCGGATCGCCTATCTCCTCATGGATGTCGATCCCGCCGGCGGCATTGCCGAAGGCTATGAGCTGAAGCTCAACTCCTATGATCTCGGCGTCGATATCGAGCTTGCCGATGCGGTGCAGCGGCTTCGTTTCGAGCATCCCGAAATCGGCGCCGTGGTGCTCGGCTCGGCGAAAGACGGGGTGTTCTGCGCCGGCGCCAATATCCGCATGCTGGCCGGCGCGACGCACGCCCATAAGGTCAATTTCTGCAAATTCACCAACGAGACGCGGCTTGGCATCGAGGATGCGAGCGCCCATTCCGGCCAAATCTATCTCGCCGCCATCAATGGCACGGCGGCCGGCGGCGGCTATGAACTCGCGATGGCGGCCGAGCATATTCTCCTGATCGATGACCGGCGCTCCGCCGTCTCGCTCCCCGAGGTCGCGCTGCTCGCCGTGCTTCCCGGCACCGGCGGGCTCACCCGGCTCACCGATAAGCGCCGCGTGCGCCGCGACCGCGCCGATCTCTTCTGCCTGCTGGAGGAGGGCATTCGCGGCGAGCGGGCGCGCCAATGGCGGCTGGTCGATGAGCTTGTTCCCCCCTCCGCTTTCGCCGAAACCATCGCCGCGCGGGCCAAGGCGCTGGCCGAGCGGAGCGACCGCCCGGCGGAGGGCCCGGGCATCGCGCTCGCCCCGCTCGCGCGGGAATTTTCCGAAAACACCATCCGCTATCCCCATCTCGCGGTCGAGATCGACCGCGCCGGGCGCCGGGCGACGCTCCTCATCCATGGCCCCGACGATTTGCCCGCCGATCGCGCCGGGATTTTCCGCGAAGGGGCTGCCTTCTGGCCGCTCGCGCTTGCCCGCGCGCTTGATGACGCGCTGTTGCATCTGCGCGCCAACGAGCCCGAGATCGGTCTTCTCGTCTTCAAAAGCCGGGGCGATCTCGGGCGGGTTCTCGCCGCCGACAAGCTGTTGGAGGATCATCGCGAGGATTGGCTGGTGCGCGAAATCCGGCTTTATCTCAAGCGGGTTCTGAAACGGCTCGACATGACCTCGCGCAGCCTGATCGCGCTCGTCGAGCCGGGCTCGTGTTTTGCCGGAACGCTTGCCGAAATCGTCCTCGCCGCCGATCGTGCGCTGATGTTTTCGGGTGCCGATGCGAGCCAGGCGAGCGCGCGAATGGCGCTGGGGACGCTCAATTTCGGCGCCTATCCGATGGGCAATGACCTCACCCGGCTTGCCGCGCGGTTTCTCGATGCGCCGGAGGGACTCTCGCGCGCGCGCGATCTCCTCAACACGCCGCTCGCCGCGGAAGACGCCGAAGACGCAGGTCTGATCACGCTTTGCCTCGATGACATCGATTGGCAGGACGAGGTGCGAGTGATGCTCGAAGAACGCGCGAGCTTCTCCCCCGATGCCCTGACGGCGATGGAGGCCAATCTCCGCGTGCCCGGGCCCGAGACGATGGAGACGCGCATCTTCGCCCGCCTCACCGCCTGGCAGAACTGGGTGTTCCAGCGCCCGAATGCGATCGGCGAGGCCGGCGCCCTGCAGCGCTATGGCAGCGGCGTGCAGCCCGATTACGATTTCCGCCGCGTTTGACACGAGTTTCTGGGAGGGACTGATCGATGCCCGATGGTATGCAAGTCGATTACGATGGCCTCATCCCCAACAATGTCGGCCTCAATGCCGACCCGAGGGTGAAAAAGGCGCTCGAGACCTGGCATCCAGGTTATATCGACTGGTGGAAGACGATGGGGCCGGAAGGGTTTCAGGACAGCCTCGTCTATCTTCGCACCGCGATCGGCGTCGATCCCGAGGGCTGGGCGAAATTCGATTATGTGCGCATGCCGGAATATCGCTGGGGTATCCTCCTCGCCCCGGCCGTGCCCGATCGCCGCATTCCTTTCGGCGCGCATAAGGGCGAGCCGGTATGGCAGGAAGTGCCGGGCGAATACCGCGCCATGCTGCGCCGGCTCATCGTCATTCAGGGCGATACCGAGCCGGCCTCGGTCGAACAGCAGCGCCATCTCGGCGCGACCGCGCCCTCGCTTTAGATC
>JAKAQU010000286.1 GCA_021819535.1 Pseudomonadota bacterium
GCCGGCCGGATCGTCGATGGCAGTGCGAGCGAGCGGGTGAGTGCGAGCGAGTTCTGGACCTTCCTCCGCGCGCCCGCTGGGGCCTGGATTCTGTCGGCGATCCAGCAAGCCAAATAATATTTCTGCCAAACGAATAAAAGTTTTTTGGTTCTTTTTTTCAAAAAAGAACGATTTCTATATGCCCCCTCCCACATGATGCGCGAAAGCCCGCGCCAGAATTTCGTAGATTTCCCGCTTGAACGGCACCGCGATGGCGGGGAGTTCCGTCAGCGCCGCCCAGCGCCAGGCATCGAATTCGGGCGGGAGATGGGCATCGAGGCGAATATCCTGGTCGCGGCCGAGAAAGCGCAGCGCGAACCAGCGCTGCCGCTGCCCGCGATAGCGCCCGCCGAGCGCCTGGCCGATCAGTTCCGGCGGCAGATCATAAGTCAGCCAATGCGGGTATTCGTCGATGATCTCGGCGCGGTCGGTGCCGATCTCCTCGGCCAGCTCGCGCAGCACCGCATCGCGCGGGGTCTCTCCCGCATCGATCCCGCCTTGCGGCATCTGCCAGGCCGCCGTGCCGGTGCGGCGGGCGATCAGCACCCGCCCCGTGCTGTCGAACAGCATCGCCCCGGCATTGGGGCGATAGGGCAGATGCAGGCTAGGGCTGGTCATGGTTCGATCCTTCCGGTTTCGCCGCCGGCATGCTGACGAGCGCACTGACCGGCACCAGGGCGAGGCCGTGCGCGGCGAGCGTTCCCGCCCAGGCGGCGATGCGGGCGACCGTCACCGGGCGCGGCAGATCGGCGAGACCGAGCGCACTGCCGCGGGCGAGCGCGCGTTCGGCGAGCTGATCGAGCGCGGCGCTGATCGCGGCCTCGCTCGGCGGCTCATCGACGATGAGATCGACCACGCGGCCAGGAATGGCCACCGGCGGCGATGCGCCCGGACGGGGATCGATGTAGAACAGGCCGCGTGCCGCGAGATCATGCTGCAACGCGGTGAAATTGACGAGCTGCGCGGCGAAACGCTCGCCATGCATCCCGTCCAAGGCGCCGGTCGCCCCGGCATAGCCGGTGATGCGCGACAGCACCCATTCCAGCCGCCGTGCATTCTCGGCCGCCGGCGCGCCGGTGAGCAGGGTTTCCGGTCCGGCATCGTTGAGCGGATAATTCTGCGGCTCGAGCGGCAAGGAGAGCAGGATTTCATGTCCGCGCGCGCGGGCATCGGCGAGAAGCGGCGCGGGATCGCCGGCATAGGGCGAGACCGCGAGCGAGACGCCGGAGGGCAAATCATCGATCGCGGCCTTGCTTTCCGAGGCCGAAAGCCCGACGCCGGAGATGATCAGCCCGACGCGCGGGCGCTGATCGCCGGGATCGGCGCCGCCGGCATAGGCGATGCGTGGAAGCCGCCCATCGGTGGCGATGCGAGGCAGAAAGGCGCCCGGGAAATCCGGTGCCGGCTCGAGAAACGCCGGGTCGGGGGCGGCGATCGCGGCCCCCGGGGGGTGGGCTGCGGTCGGCGCGGGCGGGACGGGCAACGAGGCGGCATGGGCGGCAGCCGCCTTGGCGGAAGCATCGCGGCGAGGTGCCGGCGCAGGCGGCGGGCCGAGAATGGCGAGCACGATCACCGCGAGGCCGAGCCCCCCGACCACCGCCGCCCAGAAGATCGCGAGGGCGAAAGCCGGCCAGGAGAGCCTCGCCTGCGCCTGATCCCCCGCCGCCATGACTGCGAGCAGATGGGCCGTCAGTCGGCGGAGGCGCGCTTGGTCGCCACCATCGCGTTGATCAGCTTCAGCCCTTGCTGCAACTGAAAATCGGTGTCCGGCTTGGCGGCATCGAAGGCGGGCCAGTTGGCCGGCGGCCGAGGCGGAATTTCCTTGGCGAGCGGCGGCAGATCGCTGCGCGGCGGCGCCGCCTGCGCCGTCCCACCGCTATTGGTGATGGTGTGGTTGAGATCGGCTTCGCGCTCGGGCAGCAAGGCCGTGTTGGTCTCGCGGCTTTCATGCACCTCGACATCGGGGGTGATGCCGAGCCCTTGGATGGAGCGGCCGGAGGGGGTGTAATAGCGCGCCGTGGTCAGGCGGATGGCACCATTATTGCCGGGCAGCGGGATCACCGTTTGCACCGAGCCCTTGCCGAAGCTGCGTGTCCCGAGCAGCACCGCCCGGCGGTCATCCTGCAACGCGCCGGAGACGATTTCGCTCGCCGAGGCGGAGCCGTTGTTGATCAGAACCACGAGCGGCAGGCCATTGGTCAGATCGCCGCCCGATTTGGCGTCCCAGCGCTGGCTGTCATCGGGGTGGCGGGCGCGGGTGGAGACGATCTCGCCGTGATTGAGGAAATCATTCGACACCGCGACCGCCTGGTCGAGGAGACCGCCCGGATTGTTGCGCAAATCGAGGATGAAGCCCTTGATGCGCCCGCCGGCCTGAGCTTGCAGCTTCTGCACCGCCTGGCGGATGCCGCTGTCGCTCTGCTCGGTGAATTGCGAGAGACGGATATAGCCGATATCGCCTTCGAGCGAGGAGCGCACCACCTGGATGTGGATGATCTCGCGCTTCATCGAGACCTCGATCGGCTTTTCGACGCCTTCGCGCTTGATCGTCAGGGTGATCTTGCTGTTGGGCGGGCCGCGCATTTTATCGACGGCATCGTTCAGGCTCAGCCCCTGGACGCTTTTGCCGTCGAGCGCGAGGATGAAATCGCCGGCCTTGACCCCGGCGCGCGCGGCCGGTGTGTCGTCGATCGGGCTGATCACCTTGATGAAGCCGTTATCCTGCGTCACTTCGAGGCCGAGGCCGCCGAATTCACCGCGGGTCTGCACCTGCATGTCCTGGAACGCCTTGGCGTTCATGTAGCTGCTATGCGGGTCGAGGCCGGTGAGCATGCCGTTGATCGAATTCTCGACCAGTTCGCGGTCGGCGACCGGCTCCACGTAATCGGCGCGCACGCGCTCGAACACGTCGCCGAACAGGCTGAGCAGGCGGTAGGTGTCGGCATTATCGGCATCTTCGGCGAAGGCGGAGCTGATGCCGAAATGATGTGCAAGCCGCGCCATTTCCGGCGCGCATGCGATACCGGCCAGGAACGTCGCGCCGAGCAACAGGGCGTTGCGTAGCTTCATCCTCATGATCCTTTTGCGCCTCGGCGCTGTAAAACGACCCTCGAAGGGCATCCTCACATGGCAGTCCGGAGAAATTGCCCAATTATTCCCGCCCCCGCAACACCCCGGGATGAAACTCAGCCATGGGCACGAAACCAGGGGGCGGGATCCACGGCCTCGCCACGATGCCGCAATTCCACATACAGCAAATGCGGCTTCCCGTCATCGGGGCCCATTTCCCCGACCGGATCGCCAGAATGGAGCGCCTGCCCGACCACAACCGCCAGTCGCGCGAGCCCGGCGAGAACGAAATCATAGCCCTCGCCGCAATCGACGATCACAATCACGCCATAACTGCGAAACGGCCCCGCGAAGACCGCGCGCCCGGTGCAGGGCGAGACGACGCGGGCGGCGGGCGGTGGCTGGAACGAGATGCCTTGCGCCGGCCCTGCCTCACTTCCCGCACCGAAACGAGCGACGATGGCGCCGGCGACGGGGGGGATGAGGGCATGGCGCGCGACCCCGAGCCCGGGGCCGCTCGGGGCGGCGAGCACGGCTTCGCGTGTCCGTGCCGCTTGTGCCGCCGCCTGATCATGGTGGCGGGCGAGGGCCTCGGCGGTGTCGCGGGCGTGTTTTCGCGCTCGGGCGCGGTCGGCGGCGAGGCGGGCGAGGGCGGCGCTGAGATCGGCGGCATGGGCGGCATCCTCGGCCGCCGCCCGGCTCGCGGCACTGGCGGCGTCCTCCTCGGCGCGCGCCATCGTTTGCGCCTCGGCCAGGCGCTGATCGAGGGTCGCGGCCAGCGCCGCCTGTTTTGCCAAGTCTTGTTTGAGACGGTTTTCCGCCGCCTCGGCCTCGGCGCCGAGGGCCGCGAGTTTGGCCGTCTGGTCCTGAAGGGCGGCGGCCTCGCCGGCGATCTCGCGCCCCAGGCCCTGCACCACCTGCACATCACTGATCGCCGTCTGCGGCGCGACCGGAGCGGCGAGCAGGGTCTCGGTCGGGTAGAGCGAAAGCCTGACGGCGAGCGGCAGCAGCCGCTCAAGCGCCGCTGCCGCCGCGTCACGCGCGGCGC
>JAKAQU010000287.1 GCA_021819535.1 Pseudomonadota bacterium
AACTTCGCTATGCTCATCCACGGCTCGTCTCCTGCGCTGAGGAAAGGCTCGCCCCATGCGAGCAACCCTCGCTGGTCGCGCAGTATGGGACGAGCCACTTTCATCGGCACGGACATGCGGTCATACGAAACACCCGGCGGATGAAGAACGCGCCGGTATCCGCCCGCCCGCGCCGCGCCATCTCTCCGTGCCAGGACATCAGGAGCGTCACACAGCTCGCGAGGAAGAAAAGCTGCACCCCGTGCCAGCCGAGTTCGGTCAGGCGATGGACGGGATAGGGAAGCTCGGGATAGCTGAAGGTGGCATGACAGGTGATGACGAGCAGGATGGCCCAGCCACGAAGCGCATCGATATAGGCGTAGTTCGGATGCTCCGCCGCGAGGGCCGTCTCCGCCGCCATGCCGTTCATCTCCCCTTCACGCAAGGCGAGGATAAGCGATAAACCGGTTTTCTTCCAATCTCGCATGAGCCTCACGTGATCCTGATTTTCGAGATGACCTGGCGCGGGCGGGCGCATACGCCCGGCAATGCCGCGACCATCGCCACCATCGCCGGCGCTTTTCCGGGCGCGGCGTTGCGTGTCTTCGCCGAGGAGACGCATCTCGCCGAACTGAAGACGCTTCTCGTCCCCCGGCGCGGGGCGGGGAATATCGGGTTTTTTCCGGCGCCCGACCCGATCTATCTGCAAGGGAAAACCGGGGTCGTCTCCGCCCGCCGCTTCCTGCGCGAAATCATGACGCTGCACCGGGCGCTCGCCGCGGCGCCGCCCGGCGAGCCGATCCTGATGTTTCTCCTCTCAGCGACCTCGACGGCGATTTTTGCCGCCTCCCTCCTCGCCCGGCGCGACCGGCGCATCAAGGGCGTTCATATCGGCCTCCACGGCAATCTCAACGAGATCACCGGCTGGCGCTCGCGCAACCCGCTTGCGCGCGCTTTCGATCTCCGCGCCGCGATGACCGCGCGGCTCGGCGACAAACTCCGTTTCCTGGTGCTGGAGGCGGCGATCCAGCGCGAACTCGCGCGGCTGTTCCAGGCCGCCGGGGCGCGGGCCGATGTTCTGCCGCTCCCGATCAATCTCGGCGAGGCGGGCCGGGAAAGCCCGCCTTTTGCCCCCCCCTGGCGCTTCGGCCTCGTCGGCCAGGCGACCAAGGACAAGGGGATCGATGTTTTCCTCGACATGGCGCGGCGGATGAAGGCGCGGTTCGGCGAGCGGGTGGAATTTTACGTCGTCGGCATGATCCGCAACGATCAGGATCAGGCGCCGTTCGCAACCCTCGCCCATCCGCCCGATCACGGCGGCCTCTCGCGTGAGGATTTCACCGCCCGCCTCGCCTCCCTCCACTACGTCCTGATGCCGATCAAGCCGGATTATTACGCGCTTTCGGCGAGCGGCGCGGTGATCGACGCCATCACCTGGCGCAAGCCGATGATCGGGTTTCGCCTGCCCATCCTCGCCGATCTGTTCGAGCGTTTCGGCGATCTCGGGGAATTGTGCGACAGCGCCGACGAGATGGCGGCCCTCCTCGAAGAGCGCATCGCCAGGCCCGACCCTGTGCGCTATGCGCGCGAAGAGGCGGCCCTGGAGGCCGCCCGCGCGAGCCGCCGCCCGGAAACCCTCGCCGCCACTTACGCCGCCCTGGTCCGCGCCCGCTTCCCGGAATTCGGCGCTGGGTGAAATCCTCGCCGGCTCGGCGCTTACGCCTCGTACCAGGCGCGCGTGCGGCGGACGATGTGAACGATGCTCAGCATCACCGGCACCTCCACCAGAACCCCGACCACGGTCGCGAGCGCCGCTCCCGAGCGGAAGCCGAACAAAGCGATCGCCGCGGCAACCGCGAGTTCGAAGAAATTCGACGCGCCGATCAGCGCCGAGGGGGCGGCGACGCACCATTCCGTGCCGATGGCGCGATTGACGAGATAAGCGAGACCCGCGTTGAAATAGACCTGGGCCAGGATCGGCACCGCGAGCAGGAGGATGATTTCCGGCTGGGCGACGATCGCGGTGCCCTGGAGGCCGAACAGCAGCACGAGGGTCGCGAGCAGGGCGGCGATCGAGACCGGGGCGAGATGGGCGAGGAGACGCGCGAGCGCTGCCGCCCCGCCGCGCAAAACCAGCCGCCGCCAGATCTGCGCCGCGATCAAGGGCACGACGATATAGAGCACGACCGACAGTAAAAGCGTGTTCCACGGCACGGTGATCGCGGAAAGCCCGAGCAGGAAGCCGACGATCGGCGCGAACGCCACCACCATGATGGTGTCGTTGAGCGCGATCTGCGAGAGCGTGAAATGCGGCTCGCCGTCCACGAGATTGGACCACACGAACACCATCGCCGTGCAGGGCGCCGCGGCGAGCAGGATCAGCCCCGCCGTGTAGCTCGTGATCTGATCGGCGGGCAGCCACGGCCGGAACAGGTGAGCGATGAAAACCCAGGCGAGAAACGCCATCGAGAATGGCTTGACCAGCCAGTTCACGCCGACCGTCGTCACCATGCCGCGCCAGTGCCGGCCGACATGGCGAAGGGCCGCGGGATCGATCTTCAGCAGCATCGGCACGATCATGAGCCAGATCAGGGCTGCGACCGGGAGATTGACCTCGGCGATCGTCGCGGCACCCAGGGCATGGAACAGCCCGGGCAGAGTTTGGCCCAATACGATCCCGGCGATGATACAAAGCGCGACCCAGATTGTGAGGTAGCGCTCGAACAGGCTCATCGCCGGCCGCGCGGCGGTTGTGACGGAGCTATCGCTCATCGGCTGCCGCTCGCGCTAGAGACCGGGGCGGAGAGGGTTATGGCGGCGAGATCGCGCGCGATCGCCCCGCGCTCGCGCCCGGCCATGGGGATCGCGCATAATTGCGTGATCCCCTGTTGCAGCATCGCGAAGGCGGCACGAAACGCCTCTTTTTGCGCCGCCGGAAGATCATCCGCGATGGCGGCGGGGTCGGGAATGCTCCAATGCGCGACCAAAGGTTGGCCCGGCCAGAGCGGGCAGGCCTCGCCGGCCGCCTGATCGCAGACGGTGATCACGATATCCATCGCGGGCGTGCCGGGGATGGCAAACTCGTCCCAGGATTTGGAGCGGAGATCGGCGCGCGGCAATCCCGCCTCGGCCAGCATCGCAAGGGCCGCGGGATGCACCGCGCCCTTGGGGTGGCTTCCGGCGCTGAAGGCGTTGAAACGATCCGCGCCGCGCGCCCTCAGGAGCGATTCCGCCATGATGCTGCGGGCGGAATTGCCGGTGCAAAGAAACAATACGCGGCACCGCATTTTGCCCGTGTCCACGTTCATCCGCAGCAGGCCCGCGCCGGCGCAGCACTCGCCGTCACCGCCGCGCCCGCTTCCGGCTTGCGGGCGCGGATCATCGCCGCGGCGACGCAATTTTCAACGCCGCGGCCCGGCGCCCACGCCGCCACCATATCGCGGCTGCCCGGCTTCACGTCGATGTCGATGTCGGTGAAGCCGGCGGCGCGCAGCAGCCCCTCGATGCGTTCGGCGGGAACCGCGCCGCTGACGCAGCCGCAGAGCAGCGCCGGGTCCGAGCGCAGATCCTCTGGCAAGGGGGCCGTGTTCACCACGTCGGAAATCGCGAGCCGACCGCCCGGTTTCAAAACGCGCGCCGCCTCGCGGAAGACCTGCGCCTTGTCGGGCACCAGATTGACCACGCAGTTCGAAATGACGACATCGGCGATGGCATCGGCGATCGGCAGATGTTCGATCTCACCGAGGCGAAACTCGACATTCGTCGCGCCGAGACGGGCGGCGTTGGCGCGGGCTTTCGCCAGCATCTCATGCGTCATGTCAACGCCGATCACCCGCCCCGAAGGCCCGACCATGGGGGCGGCCAAAAGACAATCGAAGCCGGCGCCGCTGCCGAGATCGACCACGATTTCGCCCGGCATGAGGTCGGCGATCGCTTGCGGATTGCCGCAGCCGAGGCCGAGATTGGCGCCCTCGGGCACGGCGGCGAGTTGATCCGCCGTATAGCCCATATCGAGCGCCTTGGCGTTGACCGTGGCGCTGCTCTCGGTGCCCGCGCGACAGCACGACGCCGTCGTCGCGATTTCGCCATAGCGGGCGCGCACGAGATCCTTAATTTCCACGGTTTCCATGGCTATGCTTTCTCTTTTTCCCTGGGGTGGCAGGGGGGGTG
>JAKAQU010000288.1:0-1189 GCA_021819535.1 Pseudomonadota bacterium
GCTGATGCAGGACCGCACCCGCCGCATCCAGGAGAACAGCGATACGCAGTTCGGCCGCGCTGTTGCAGAACAGGTCCATGCCGGGCTGCAACGCACCGGAGGAGTGAAGCCGCCGCGCGAATTCGTGCTCATGGACCGCTCGGCGATCGGCCTCGGCAGCGTGTTTCTCCGCCTCGGGGCGGAACTCAACTGGTATCGGATGTTCCAGGATCTGATCGCCGATTTCGACGCGGCCACCCTCGCTGCGCGCCAGAAAACCGCGCTAGCCGAGGCCGGCGTGCCTGAGACGGGTTAGGGCGCGTCAAAAAAAGGCAGGGGCTTTGCCCCAGCCCCCCACCAAAGGCAATGCCTTTGGAAACCGATCTGAAATCCGGGTCGAGGGCTGCGCCCGGGCCTCGTTTCGCCCTTACCGCCCGGTCAGAATGCGCGCCACCAACTCCCGCACCGTCGGGATGAAGCCGTTGGAATAGAACGGGTCACTCGCGAAGCGAAAACCATTATGGCCACAGAACATCAGGTTGTTTTCGACCGCATCCTGGTTGCTCTGATCATGGGCGATGGTTTGCAGGGTTTTTTGGATGCAGAAGCTGCGCGGGTCGGCCTTCTTGCCGGTACTATACTCGGGCGCATGCTCACTCCAGTTGGAAAACCGGCACTGGCTGAGGCAGCCCATGCACGCGATCTGATCGGCGGTGATTTCGTGGGCCTTGTCGGGGGTGACGAAAATCAGCGTGTTGTCCGGCGTGCGCAGGGCTTCCGTGAAGCCTTCGCGTTCCCATTCATGGGCGCGGGCGAGATCGGGCGGCGTCAGATAGACGATCCGCCGGCGTGGCCCGACGCCGTATTCGGCGACATGCTCGCCGACCGGTTCGCTCGTATAGGCGACCTGGCGTTCGTTCCTGTCTCGCAATTCCTGAATGAACGTGTTGTTGACGGCGCTCGAATAAAACCCGGTCGGGCTGAAATGGTTGAGGAAAACGTCGCCTTCGGCCAATGTCAGCAACTTCTTCTTCCAGGCATCGCTGATGGGGCTCTCGCGGGTCAGAAGCGCGCGGGTTCCGAATTGGAAAGCGATCGGGCCGAGTTCGGGATTGTCGATCCAATCTCGCCACTCATCGAGCCACCAGACCCCACCGGCCATGATGATCGGCGTCTCGCCGAGGCCGAAGCTCCGCATCAGCTTGCGCAG
>JAKAQU010000288.1:1199-4107 GCA_021819535.1 Pseudomonadota bacterium
TTGCGCAGCGCCAGCACCCGCGGATAAGGATCCTCGGGCCGGGTCGGATCCTCGGAATTGGAGAGCCCGTTATGCCCGCCGGCGCGCCAGGGATCCTCATAGACGACGCCGCCGAGCAACTCCGCCGCCTTGCTGTAGGCACGGCGCCAAAGCGCGTTGAAGGCACGCGCCGAGGATACGATCGGGTAATAATAAACGCCGAAGCGCATGGCGATGTCGGAGAGGCGATAGGGCATGCCGGCGCCGCAGGTGATCCCGTGGATCAGCCCGCGCGCCCCTTCCAGAATGCCGGTGATGACCCGCTCGGCGCCGGCCATTTCCCAGAGGATATTGGCATGGATGCGCCCCATGCCGCCGGCGAGTTCATGCGCCTCGCGGGCCTGGTGGATACCGCCCCGGATTGCGAAATCGACCAGTTCCTCATGCCGCTCGCGCCGCGTGCGGCCGCGATAGACCTCGAGAATGGGCACGCCATTGGCGTCATGGACATCGGCGTTGACGGCACTGAACGTGCCGACCCCGCCGCCCGCCGCCCAATGGCCGGAGGTTTTGCCGTTGGAGACGGAAACCCCCTTACCGCCCTCGACGAGTGGCAACACTTCGGCGCCACCCATCCGGATCGCATTGATCGCCTTCGTCATCGTCCGGCCTTTTTCACCCCCTTGCCGTACGCGCCAGCCGCGAAAGGCCGGCCTATTCCCCCGTCTCGGCCCGATCGCGGCGCCCGCCGCCTTTAGGGCCGACTTTCTCGGCGATGTCCTCTCCCGTCGCCTGATCGACGACACGCATGGAAAGCTTCACCTTGCCGCGCTCATCAAAGCCGATCACCTTGACCTTCACGGCATCGCCGACATTGACGACATCGCCGGTCTTCGCGACCCGCCCCTGGGCGAGTTCGCTGATATGGACCAGTCCGTCGCGCGACCCAAGGAAATTCACAAAAGCCCCGAAATCGGCGGTCTTCACCACTTTGCCATTATAGATCACGCCGATCTCGGGCTCGGCGACGATGCCGCGAATCCAGTCGATCGCCGCCTGCGCCTTGGTGGGGTCGGTGGCCGCGATCTTGATCGTGCCGTCATCCTCGATATCGATCTTGGTGCCGGTCTGTTCGACGATTTCACGGATCACTTTACCGCCGGTGCCGATCACTTCCCTGATCTTCTCCTTCGGCACGTTGATCACGGTGATGCGCGGCGCGGTCGCCGCGACGTCGCTCCGCGCCCCCGTGATCGCGCGCGCCATCTCGCCGAGGATATGGATCCGGCCCTCCCGCGCCTGATCGAGCGCGATGCGCATGATCTCCGGCGTGATCGAGGTGATCTTGATATCCATCTGCAAACTGGTGACGCCATGCTCGGTGCCGGCGACCTTGAAATCCATGTCGCCGAGGTGATCCTCATCGCCGAGGATATCGGAGAGAACGGCAAATCGTCCCTCCTCCTTGATCAGCCCCATGGCGATCCCGGCGACCGGGCGGGCGAGCGGCACGCCCGCATCCATCAGCGCGAGCGAACTGCCGCAGACGGTTGCCATCGACGAGCTGCCATTGCTTTCGGTGATCTCGCTCACCACCCGGAGCGTATAGGGGAATTTATCTTTCGCCGGAAGCAGCGGGTGGATCGCGCGCCAGGCGAGCTTGCCGTGCCCGACCTCGCGCCGCCCGGGGCTGCCCATGCGCCCGGTCTCACCCACCGAATAGGGGGGGAAATTATAGTGCAGCATGAAATGCTCGCGATATTCCCCCTCCAGCGCGTCGATGAACTGCTCGTCCTGGCCGGTGCCGAGTGTCGCGACACAGAGCGCCTGGGTCTCGCCGCGGGTGAAGAGCGCGCTGCCATGGGCGCGCGGCAGAACCCCGACCTCGGCGACGATCGGGCGCACGGTCTTGGTGTCGCGGCCATCGATGCGCCACCCGGTATCGAGCACCGCATTGCGCACGATATCGGCTTCGAGATCCTTGAACAGCGCCTTGGCGCGTTCGAGATCGGCATTAGCATCGCCGGCGGCGAGTGCGGCGAGCACGTCCTTCTTCACCGCGGCCACCTTCTCCTGGCGGAGTTGCTTGACCTTCTCGCGATAGGCCTCGGCGAGTGGCGCGCGCGCCAGCGTATCGAGCCGGGCGGCGAGTGCTTGTTCGCTGTCATCGCGCGACGGCAGATCCCAAGGCTCGCGCGCCGCCTGCTCGGCGAGCGCGATGATCCCCTCGATCACCGGCTGGAACGCGGCATGGCCAAAAGTGACGGCGCCGAGCATGATCTCTTCCGACAATTCATGCGCCTCGCTCTCGACCATCAGCACCCCTTCCTTGGTGCCGGCGACGACGAGGTCGAGCGCCGATTTTTCGCGCTCCGCTGGCGTGGGGTTGAGCACGTACTGGCCCTCGACATAGCCGACGCGCGCCGCACCCACCGGGCCGAAGAACGGAATGCCGGAGAGCGTCAGCGCCGCCGAGCAGCCGATCAGGGCGACGATATCGGGATCGTTTTCGAGGTCATGGCTCAAGACGGTCGCGATCACCTGCACCTCGTTGCGGAATCCCTCCGGAAACAAGGGGCGGATCGGCCGGTCGATCAGGCGGCTGGTCAGCGTCTCACGCTCCGAGGGGCGGCCTTCACGCTTGAAATAGCCGCCCGGAATGCGCCCGGCGGCAAAGGATTTTTCCTGGTAATTGACGGTGAGCGGAAAGAAATCCTGCCCCGCCCGCGCCGATTTGGCGCCGACCGCGGTGCAGAGCACGATGGTATCGCCATAGCGTGCGAGCACCGCGCCATCGGCCTGGCGCGCGATCTTCCCGGTTTCCAGCACCAAGGGGCGGCCGCCCCAGGAAATTTCCTTGCGGAAATGTTTGAACATCGTTTTCGTCGTCCTTCAAATCGAGACGCGACGCGGTGATGGGCCGGTGAGA
>JAKAQU010000289.1 GCA_021819535.1 Pseudomonadota bacterium
TTCCGATCTGCTCGGTGTATTCCGCGAGATCGGCGAGATCGACGGCGGTGTCCTCGATGAAGGAAACCGGCTTCGCATCCCCCTTCATCGACATCATGATGTTGAGCCCGGCCTCGCGCACGGCGGCGATCGAGGCCTGAAAATCGGCCTCGGTCGCCCGCACGACGGCGCCGGGAAAGCCGAGATCGGCCATCATCGCGTCGAGATCCGTGAGTTTGGCGAGGAGCGGCGCATCGAGATCGCCATGGAATTCGACGATCAGGAGGCAATCGGTGCCGGCCCGCACCATGCGCTCGATCGCCGGGCGGTAGATCGCGATCGAGCGGCCGAGATCGATCATCGTGCGATCGACCAGTTCCACCGCCTCCGGATCGAGCGTCACGAGATGCTGGGTTGCCGCCATCGCCGCGCGGAAATCGGGAAACTGGCAAAGGCCGAGCACCTTGCGCGGCTTGATCGGCGCGAGTTTCAGCGTGAGCGCCGACGAGAAGGCGAGCGTGCCTTCCGAGCCGACGAGAAGGCGGGCGAGATTGCCGCGGCCTTGCGCCGCCGCCTCCGGCGTCAAGGCATCGATGTTGTAGCCGCCGACACGGCGGAGCTGGCGCGGGAAGCGGGCTGCGATCTCGCTCGCCTCCGCCGCCCCGAGCGCCCTCAGCCGCGCGATCAGCGCCGCCGGCTCGCACGTCTCCTGATCGAAGCGGGCGCTGGTGCCATCGGCGAGGATCGCCTCGATCGCGAGCACATTATCGGCCATCAGCCCATAGCGGATCGATTTGGCGCCGCAGGAATTATTCCCGGCCATGCCGCCGAGCGTCGCGCGGCTGTGGGTCGAGGGATCGACCGGGAAAAAAAGCCCGTGCTCGCGCAAGGCAGCGTTCAGATGGCTCAACACCAGCCCGGGCTCGACCACCGCCGTTTTCGCCGCCGCGTCGATCGCGAGAATGCGGCGGAGATATTTGCTGCCATCGAGCACCAGCGCCCGGTTCACCGTCTGCCCGCATTGGCTGGTGCCGCCGCCGCGCGCGAGCACCGGAATGCCGGCCTCGCGCGCGATCGCCATCGCCGCCTCGACATCGGCGATGGTTTTCGGCACCACGACGCCAACCGGCATGACCTGATAGATCGAGGCATCGGTCGCGTAGCGGCCGCGGCTTGCCGCATCGAACAGAACCTCGCCGGCAAGCTCGGCGCGGAGCCTTGCCGCAAGGCGGGAATTCTCGAAGCGGGCACGCGGCAGGATGGGTGCGTTCATGCGCCGATCCTACGCCACCTCCGGCGCCGTATCCAACCATGCGTCTCGCGCCGGCCATGCCTCTCGCGCCGGCATAACCCCTCTTTACGCGCCGGATGCGGCGAGGCAGGGTTCCCTCCATGGAAACGTTGCTCAGCCTCGCCGCCTCGCTCGCCGACGGCAAACTCACCGCCCGCGCGCTCGTCGAGCGCTCACTGGCCCGGATAGAGGATAAGTCCGGCGAGGGGTCGCGGGCCTTCATCACGCTCCATGCCACGGCGGCACGCGCCAGCGCCGAGGCACAAGACAGGCTGCGCGCGGCGGGCCGCGCCCCTTCCGCCTTCGCCGGCATTCCGATCGGCCTCAAGGATCTGTTCGATATCGCCGGCGAGCCGACCCCGGCGGGCTCGCGCGTCCTCCGGAACGCGCCCCCGGCGACGCGAAACGCGAGCATCGTCGCGCGTCTCCTCGCCTGGGGTTTCATCCCCCTGGGGCGCACCAACATGACCGAATTCGCCTATTCCGGCCTCGGTCTCAACCCGCATTACGCAACGCCCCTCAGCCCCTGGCAGCGCGAGATCGGCCGCGTGCCGGGGGGCAGCTCCTCAGGCTCGGCGGTCGCCGTCGCCGATGGCATGGTGGCAGCCGCGATCGGCACCGATACCGGCGGTTCGTGCCGCATTCCGGCGGCGTTCTGCGGCGTCACCGGCTACAAGCCGACGGCACGGCGCATCCCGCGCGACGGGGTTTTGCCGCTCTCGCAGACCCTCGATTCGGTCGGGCCGCTCGCACCGAGTGTCGCCTGCTGTGCCATTCTCGACGCCGCCATGGCCGGCGAGACGGCCCCACCCGCCCTCGCCAAGCTCCCGCTCGCCGGGCTCCGGCTCGCGATCCCGCGCGGCCACGCGATCGAGGGGCTCGATCCCGAGGTGGCCACGGCGTTCGCGCGCGCCTGCGCCAGGCTGCGGGCGGCGGGTGTCGCGATCGAGGAGCGGGTCTTCACGCCGGTCGAGGAGATCCCGGAGGTGAACCGTCTCGGCGGGTTCAGCGCCCCCGAAGCCTATGCCTGGCACCGGCGGCTTTTGGACGAAAATGCCGCGCTTTACGATCCGCGCGTCGCCGCCCGCATCCAGCGCGGCGCCGAGCCGCGGGCGGCGGATTACGTCGATCTGATGGCCGCCCGCGCCCGCATCATCGCCGCGATGACGGCCGAAATGGCGCCCTTCGATGCCCTGATCCTGCCGACGGTCCCGATCATCCCGCCCCGCGTCAGCGATCTCGCCGACGATGCCGCCTATCAGCGCCAAAATCTACAGACGCTCCGCAACACGTCCCTGATCAATTTCCTCGATGGCTGCGCGATCAGCCTTCCCTGCCATCGCCCCGATGAGGCGCCGGTCGGGCTCATGCTCGCCGGCATGGCGATGGCGGATGCGCGGCTGTTCGCGCTCGCCGCCAGCGTGGAAGCGGCGCTTGGCGGCGACTGAGCCGGCACGACGCCACACCGGGCAGGTCATTTTCGCGCTCGGCACCACCCAGACCCTGGCCTGGGCGTCGAGCTATTATCTGCCGGCGATCCTCGCCGCGCCGATGGCGCAAGGGACGGGCACCAGCCCGAACATGGTATTCGCCGCGGTCTCCGCCTCCCTTTTGCTCGCGGCGGTGAGCGGCCCCGCGGTCGGGCGGGCGATCGATGCGGGCGGTGGGCGGCGGGTTTTGCTCGCCTCCAATCTCGTCTTCATCGTCGGGCTCGGCGCGCTCGCTTTGGCGCGCGGGCCGGTCGCGCTGTTCACCGCCTGGGCGGTGGTTGGCATCGGCATGGCGCTCGGGCTCTATGACGCGGCGTTCGCGACCCTCGCCGGGCTTTACGGCAATGCCGCGCGCGGGCCGATCACCGGGATCACGCTCTTCGCCGGCTTCGCCTCCACCATCGGCTGGCCGCTCAGCGCCGTGCTCGCTGCCCATTTCGGCTGGCGCGACGCCTGCCTCGCCTGGGCCGGCCTCCATCTCGTGGTCGGCCTGCCGCTCAACGCGCTTCTGGTGCCGAGCGCACCACCGCCCGCCCCCAAGCCCGACGATGGCGAGCCCCGCGATCAGCGCCGCGAGATGGTGCTGCTCGCCTATGTTTTCGCCAGCGCCTGGTTCGTCACTGGCGCGATGGCAACGCATCTGCCGCAGCTTTTGCAGATGGCGGGGGCGAGCCGGACGGCCGCGATCGGTGCCGCTTCACTGGTCGGCCCGGCGCAGGTCGGCGCGCGGATCGTCGAATTCCTGTTTCTCCGCCGCGCCCATCCCTTGATCCCGGCCCGTATCGCAACCGCGCTCCACCCGCTCGGCGCGGCTTTGCTGGCGGTGTGGGGGGCGCCGCTCGCGGTCGCGTTTTCGCTGTTCTATGGCGCCGGCAACGGCATTCTCACCATCGCCCGCGGCACGCTGCCGTTGGCGATTTTCGGTCCCCACGGCTATGGCGCACGCACCGGCTGGCTCGGCGCCCCGGCGCGCGCGGCGCAGGCGCTCGCGCCGCTGCTGTTTGGCCTGATCCTCGACCGGCTCGGACTTTATGCGCTCGCGGTTTCCACCGGGCTCTGCCTGTCCGCGCTCGCCGCCCTCCTCATGCTGCGCCCCGCCGCACGAGCCGAAACGGCGGCGCCCGGTCGGGCTGCGTCGTCACCACGCTGACCGGCATCACCGGCGCATCATCAAGCCGCGTGATCGCGAAACGCCGCACGAGCGTCGCCAGCACCAGCGTCGCCTCACCGAGCGCGAATTGCGCGCCGACACAGACTCTCGGCCCGGCGCCGAAGGGGAGATAGGCAAAGCGCGGCACCGGCGCGGCCGCGGGAGAAAACGGCC
>JAKAQU010000290.1 GCA_021819535.1 Pseudomonadota bacterium
TCAGCACCACTTGGCGGAGACTGTCCCAGTTCTTGGTATTCTCAGCACTCGATTGCGCATTCAGGCTGGCGCGATCGAGGCTCAATGTTTCCGCGATCAAGCCCAGCAAATCTCCGCTCATGAACCGCTTCCTTGCCAGATCTAGGGTATCCACACGTACCACGAATGCGACGCCAGCCGCAATCATTCCCCGGTTGTGCCGCAAGAGCGAGATATTCGCCCCTTCCGCCCTTGCTGCTTCGGTGCTAGAGCGCGACGCGATCATGACCCATGTCCGGCCCCATCCCGCATGACCGCGCTTTTCACGGCCGCCGCTCTCGCGCGAGACGAAATCACCGCGCCTCTCGTGCTCGCCCTTCCCAAGGGCCGCATCCTCGCCGAGTGCGGCGGGTTTCTCGCGCGCGCAGGCGTTCATCCGGCGGCCGATTACGAGGACGAGAACAGCCGGCGCCTCCGTTTTCCAACCGATGATCCCGCACTCGACGTGGTGCGCGTCCGTCCCTTCGATGTCGCGACCTTCGTCGCCTTCGGTGCCGCGGCACTCGGCATTTGCGGCGCCGATGTCCTGATGGAGTTCGACTATCCGGAAATCTACGCCCCGCTCGATCTCGCCATCGGCCGCTGCCGCATCGTGGTCGCCGCACCCACCAGCGGCGAGGAATTCGCCAACCCGGCGCGGCTGTCGCGGGTGCGGGTTGCGAGCAAATACCCGAACGTCACCGCCCGCCATTTCGCCGCGCGCGGCATTCAGGCCGAGATCGTCCATCTCAACGGCGCCATGGAACTCGCCCCCGGGCTCGGGCTCGCGCCGATGATCGTCGATCTCGTGCAGACCGGCTCGACGCTGAAAGCCAACGGCCTCGTCGAAATCGAAACCATCGCCGATGTCACCAGCCGCCTCATCGTCAACCGCACCGCGCTCAAGACCCAGCCGGAACTGATCGGCGCCTGGATCACCCGCTTCCGGGCCGCTCTTCACGCCCCAGAAGAGAAGCCCGGCTGATGCGGAGGCTCGCGACCATCGATCCCGGCTTTGAGGCGGCTTTTGCCGCACTGCTCGGTGAGGCGCGGGCGGAGGCCGAGAATCTGCGCGCCCCGGTCGCCGAAATCATCGCCGCGATCCGCGCGAACGGGGACGAGGCGCTGGCCGCGTTCACCAAGCGCTTCGATGGCTTCACCCCCGGGACGCCGCCGCTCCGCGTGAGTGCCGCCGAAATCGCCGCCGCCAGCGCAGCCCTTGCGCCCGAGCTCACATCCGCGCTCGATCTCGCCGCAACCCGCATCGCCGCGTTTCACGAACGCCAGAAACCGGCCGATTTCGCCGCGACCGACGCAACCGGGCTTCGCCTCGGTCTCCGCTGGACGCCGCTCGATGCGGTCGGGATTTACGTGCCGGGGGGAAAGGCGTCCTATCCCTCTTCGGTGCTGATGAATGCCATTCCGGCGCGGATCGCAGGCGTCTCCCGCATCGCGATGTGCGTGCCAGCCCCGGGCGGCGCCCTCAGCCCGCTGGTGCTGGCCGCCGCCGATCGCGCCGGGATCAGCGAAATCTGGCGCATCGGCGGCGCGCAGGCGATCGCGGCGCTGGCCTATGGCACGCCGAGCATCGCCCCCGTCGATCGTATCGTCGGGCCGGGCAATGCCTATGTCGCCGAGGCCAAGCGGCAGGTGCATGGCGATGTCGGGATCGATGCCATCGCCGGCCCCTCGGAAGTGGTGGTGCTGGCCGACGCCGCCAATGATCCACGCCATGTCGCGATCGATCTCCTCGCCCAGGCCGAGCACGACGAGGCGGCGCAAGCGATCCTGATCACCGACGACGCCGCTTTCGCCGAGCGCGTCATCGCCGCGGTCGCCGAGGAATTGTCGCGTCTGCCGCGTGCCGCGATCGCCGGGGCGAGCTGGCGCGATCACGGTGCAGTGATCATCGTCCGCGACTGGGCGGAAGCGGCGCGCCTCGTCGATCGGCTCGCCCCCGAGCATCTCGAACTGATGCTCGCCGAGCCGGAAGCGCTCTTTGCCCGCATCCGCCATGCCGGGGCGGCGTTTCTCGGCCGTTTCTGTCCCGAAGCGCTCGGCGATTACATCGCCGGGCCCAACCACGTGCTGCCGACCTCGCGCAGCGCGCGCTACGCCTCCGGCCTCTCGGTATTCGATTTTCTCAAGCGCACGACCTGGATCGCGGCCGACGACGCGGCCCCGCTCGCGGCTCTCGGCGAGGCGGCGATCGCGCTCGCCGAGGCTGAGGGGCTCGATGCGCACGCGCGGAGCTTGGCACTCCGGCTCCCGCGGTAGAACCAAAGACGCGCGGCGCGCTCTATTCTTCCAGTTCCGAATCCCAGTAAAGGAAATCGACCCAGGTGTGATGCACCTGCTCGCGCGCCAGAGGGGCGGCGGCGTGAGCGAGTTCGCGCCGGCTCGGCCGATAGGGGCGGCGCAGCAGATGCATCCCCGCCTCGCGCGGGGTGCGGTTCGCCTTGACGAGATTGCAGCGCGAACAGGCGGTGACGACATTCTCCCATGTCGTCCGCCCGCCGCGCGAGCGCGGCACGACATGATCGAACGTGAGATCGCTGGAAGCGAATTCCTCGGCGCAGTATTGGCAGCACCAGCGGTCGCGGCAATAAATGTTGAAGCGGGTGAACGCCGGGTAGCCATCGAGATGAAGATAGCGTTTCAGGGCGATGACGCTCGGCACCCGCATGGCGCGGCTCGGCGAGCGGATGACGTCGTCATATTCGGCGACCAGATTGACCCGCTGCAGAACCAGGGCGCTGACGGCGTCTTTCCAATGCCAGGAGGAAAGCGGAAACCGCGACAGCGGTCGGAAATCGGCGTTCAGAACCAGGGTCTGGAGGTCGTTCATCACCGCCCCGGAGGATGCCCTGTGCGTGGCCTTCGTTTGAAGAAGGGCGAGCGGCGGCAGAACGACACCCACCGCCAGGCGAGGGCGCTCGAAATCGGTGCGCGATCCCATCCGTCTCGGGGCAAATTCCGCTCCTGCTCGGGCGGTGCGCAATCTCTGGGGGGTCGCTGCCGCGGAGCCTGCCAGATATTGTGCGCCGCAAAGGTTCTCCCCCGTTATCGCAGAGCCGGCGCGGCGCCGCAACCCCGGCCGGCGGGCCGTCACCAAACAATCATCCGGCCATGCTGACGACACGCTTCGCCCCTTCGCCCACCGGCCGCCTTCATCTCGGCCACGCCTATGCTGCTCTCTTCGCCGAACGCAGCGCGCGGAGGGCGGGCGGGCGATTTCTGCTCCGGATCGAGGATATCGACGAGACGCGCTGCCGGCCGGCCTTCACGCAGGCGATACGCGACGACCTCGCCTGGCTCGGCCTCACCTGGGAAGAGCCGGTCCGGGTGCAATCGGCGCATTTCGACGACTACCGGGCGGTGCTCGCCGCGCTCGCCGGACGCGGCCTCGTTTATCCCTGCTTTTGCACCCGCGCCGACATCGCGCGCGGAAGCCACGGCCAGACACCCGATGGCGCGCCACTCTATCCCGGCACCTGCCGCGACCTTCCCGCCGATCTCCGTGCCGCCCGCCTGGCCGAGGGCCACCCGCACGCCTTCCGCCTCGACATGGCGAAAGCGCTCGCCACCTGCCCGCTCCCGCTCAGCTACGTCGAAACCGGTGAGAGCGGCGAGACGGGGCACATCCCCTGTCATCCCGAGCGCTTCGGCGATATCGTCCTTGCGCGCAAGGCGTGCCCGACGAGCTATCATTTGGCCGTCACGCATGACGACGCCCGGCAAGGCGTGACATTGGTCACGCGCGGCGCCGATCTCCGCCCGGCAACCGACCTTCATCGCCTCCTGCAAACGCTCATGGGCTGGCCCGAGCCCGCTTACGCCCATCACCGCCTGATCACCGATGATCACGGCGCCAAACTCGCCAAAACTGCCGGCTCGGCGCCTTTGCGCGCGCTCGGCCTCGCGGTAATTACCCACCCCCTTGCCAAGGGGGCGAATGTCTGAATCCATGTCGGGATGGACCGGACTGATTTGCAGCGGCTGAGCAAGGACGAACTGATCGAGTTGGTGCTCCGGCTTCAGCGGCCGGAT
>JAKAQU010000291.1 GCA_021819535.1 Pseudomonadota bacterium
CGGATGTTTTGTATCTTGGACGGGAGTACTCTGCCCGAATTCCGGGTAATCTGGCAATGCCCCGGGAATGCCCCGGGAATGCGCCGGCAACGCCATTTATGATGGCGGCAAACAAGGGGCGGGGAAGGTGGCCGATCGTGCCGCCAAATCGCCCCATCCCCTCGTCAGGCCGCATCGGAGCCTCTAAATCTGCGGCGCATGGAACCGGCACCGCACATCCTGGTGGTCGACGACGATCGCGAGATCCGCGATCTTCTGGCGCGGTTTCTGGAGCGGAACGGGCTTCGCGTCAGCAGCGCGCATGATGCCCGCGAGGCGCGGCGGCTCTGGGGGCAAGGGCATTATCACCTCGTCGTGCTCGACCTCATGCTGCCGGGCGAGGGCGGGCTCGATCTCGCGCGCTGGCTGCGCGGCGAGGCCAATGTGCCGATCGTCATGCTGACCGCGATGGGAGATGAGACGGACCGCATCATCGGCCTCGAAATGGGGGCCGACGATTATCTCGCCAAACCCTTCAACCCGCGCGAATTGCTGGCCCGCATCCGCGCCGTCCTGCGCCGGAGCGGCGAGGGCGAGCCGAACGGCCTCTCGGCGAGCCGGGTGTTCGTGTTCAATGGCTGGCGGCTGGAGACGGCGCGGCGGCGACTGCTCGATCCGGAAGGGGCCGAGGTCGCGCTCACGGGCGGTGAATACGATCTTTTGCTGGCGCTTCTCGAACGCCCGAATCGCATATTGACGCGCGACATGCTGCTCGATCTCCTGCGCGGGCGCCAGGCGGGGCCGTTCGACCGCGCGATCGATGTCGCGATCAGCCGGCTCAGGCGCAAGCTCGCCGATGACGGCCGCAACGCCCAGCTCATCAAAACGGTGCGTGGCGGCGGCTACATCCTGACCTGCGGCGTCGAGCGGCGATGACGGCAGACAGCGGATGGCCCGGGTGACGCTCTTTCCGCGCAGCCTCTTTTTCCGTGCGATTTTCGTCCTCCTGGTCGGGCTCGCCGTGGTGCAGGCCGGCGGGCTTTATCTCCACGCCAGCGATCGCGCCGATTTGCAGCGGCTCGGCCAGGCGCGCGAAGTCGCGGCACGGGTGATGGCGGTCTATCGCGCGGTGGTGATGAGCCCGCCGGAAGGGCGGGCGGCGCTCCTTCGCGAGATGGCTTTCCCGCCCGGCACGCGCGCCGCCCTTCTCGATGCGCCGCCGGTCGATATGCTGCCGGCGCTGCTCGGGGTCGGAAGGCTGATCCAGGCCGATCTCGCGCTCTCGCCGGTTCCGTCTCATTTGCGCCCGCATGACGTCGTGGTGCTCGGCTCGCTCTATGACCGGCTGATGGAGGTCGGGCTGGCCCTGCCGGAAGGGGGCGGGTGGCTCGCCGTCAGGGTCACGGTGCCGGCGCCGGAGATTTGGCATTCGACCTTGAACCTCGCCGGGTTTCTCGGCCTGACCGCGCTCGCGGCCGTGCTCGCGGCCCTCGTGGTGCGCCGCTTGATCGCCCCGCTCGGCGCACTTACCCATGCCGCCGAGGCATTCGGCCGCGACGTCGATGCGCCGCCGCTTCCCGAGACCGGACCACGCGAAGCCGCCGCCGCCGCCCGCGCCTTCAACCGCATGGCGGCGCGTATCCGCCGCTTCGTCCAGGACCGCACCTTTCTTCTCTCCGCGATCGGCCATGATCTCCGCACGCCGATCACGCGCCTTAAGCTGCGCGCCGAGTTTCTCGATGACGAGGAGATGCGACGCAAAATACTGGCCGATCTCGACGAGATGGAGACGATGCTGTCGGCGACGCTGGCGTTCGGGCGCGATGAAGCGGCGAGCGAGAAGGCGGCGACGCTTGATCTCGTCGCCCTCATCCGCACTGTCCTCGACGAGGCGGCGGACGCCGCGCCCGATCTCGGAGGGCGCCTCACCTATACCGGGCCGGAACGCCTGCCGCTCGCCGCAAGGCCGGTCGCGCTCAAGCGGGCGCTCGGAAATTTGATCGCCAATGCGGTGAAATACGGCGATGGCGCGGCTGTCCGCCTCCGCCCGCCGGAGGACGGGATGGCGGTGATCGAGATCGACGATAACGGCCCCGGCATTCCCGAGGAGGATATCGCGCGGGTTTTTCAGCCGTTTCAGCGAATTGAGGCCAGCCGCAACCGCGAGACCGGCGGCTCCGGGCTCGGTCTGCCGATCGCCCGCAACATCCTCCGCGCCCATGGCGGGGATGTGATACTTACCAACCGCCCTCGCCCTGGTGCGGGGCTTCGGGCGACGGTCTCTTTACCCATATAAAAGCTTTGGCGGATATGCTAAGCTCAGCGCATCGCCGCGCGTGAGGCGGAGGATGGAGTGGGACGCACACGGGCTCTCATTCTCGGTTGTGGCCTGGCGCTGTTGGCGCTCGGGGGATGCTCGTCCGACGCCGATCAGCAACGCGTGGCGAGGCCGATCTGGCCACCCGGCGCCTATATCGGGCCGAAATGGCCGGTTGCGACCTATGTATTTTTGAGTTCGCCCGGCCCCGGCGCCACTATCCGCGCGACGTCCGCCGATGCCGACGCCATCATCGGTGCCGCGGGCCGCTATCTGCCGACGCGCGATTTCGCCATTCTGCTGCCAGACCCGCGCAACGATCAACTGGTCGTCAACCCGACCATCCGCATGCTGCGGCTCCTCGCCTATGCCCGTGCCCGCAGCCCGGCGCCGGTCTGGCTCGTCGGCACGATGCAGGACATCGACCTCGTGCTCCATGGCGTGCCGGCGATTTCGCCGCATGCTTTCGCCGGCTTCGTGCTTTTGCCGATGTCTTCGGAGGGATGCGGGACGCCGGCGCAAATCCAGGAGCAGGGGCTGGACGGGATGCCGACCATCGCCGTCGGCACAGGGAGCCTCTGTCTCGGAGCACATCCGCCGCTCGCGGCGCTGCCGCCGCCGGCTCCGATCACCGCGCCCTATCATCCGCCGCTCGGGGTGATGCCGGACCTGCCGCCCGGCCTCCAATCGCCGCCACCCGCACCGATGCCGGAAAGCGCCCCCGAGGCGATCGCGCCCGCCCCGCCCGAGGCGACATCGCCGACGATCGCGGGGCCGAGCACGCCGCCATTGCCGCTGCCGCCGGTGCCGCCAGAGAACGGCCCGACCCTCGCCGCGCCGGCGCTTCCGAGCAACATGCCGTTCCAGAGAGTGGTTCCGGCGCCCGCGGGCAGCCCGATCCTCAAGACGGCGCCCAAACCGCCGGTCGCGATCCAGCCGCTGCCAGCCCCCGGCGTGACACCACCGCCACCACCACCACCGCCCACCATTCCCGGCCAGACCATCACGACGTGACGATGGCCAGATGACGATCGGCGGGGTTCCGCGCCGAGATCGCGAATTGATCTAGATCAACGCGACGGGCGGCCAGCGTCGCTTAAATCGCATCGTGTGACGGCCAACAGGGAGGCGATCCATGACTGGCGGAGAGATACTGTATCTCGTTTTCGTCATCGTGGCGGCAGCGGTATTTTCGGCGGCACTCGCCTGGGTCTCGCGGCATTGCAGCAAGAGCCAGATCCTGCTGCCGCCCGCGTCCGATAATCCCTGACGCCGCATACGTCACCACTCACACCAGAGCATGATCGGATCACGGTGATCCGCTCATGCTCTGCCATTATTATTTTGTTTTATTTTTTCGATAAAGATCTATCCCGACCGGCAACGCTTTTTCCTGGCGAAGGAAAGTTTTTTGGTTCTTTTTTTTCAAAAAAGAACACCCCCCTACCTTTCTTCTACTTCAGCGGCTCGAGAATCGAGACGTAATTCGCGACCGCGGCCCCGCCCATATTGAACACCGCGCCGAGATCGGCTCGCGGCAACTGCATCGCCCCGGCCGCGCCGGTCAACTGCATCGCCGCCAGCGCATGCATGGAAACGCCGGTCGCGCCGATCGGATGGCCCTTGGCCTTGAGCCCGCCCGAGCGGTTGATGGGAAGCCGGCCATCGGCCGCGCTCACCCCGTCGAGCACGATGCGCGCGCCCCCTCCGGGCTTGGCGAGCCCCATCGCCTCGTATTCGATCAATTCGGCGATGGTGAAGCAATCATGGG
>JAKAQU010000292.1 GCA_021819535.1 Pseudomonadota bacterium
CGATCAGGCGGAAAGCGCTGATGCGGCGATGCTCGGGATTATTGATGTCGAGACTGTCGTGATAAAAGGCCGACAAGGCACCGACCACGCCACATAACACCGCCATCGGGTGCGCGTCGCGGCGAAAACCGTTGTAAAAGCTGCGAAGCTGCTCATGCAGCATGGTATGGCGGGTGACGCCGCGATCGAACTCGGCCAATTCGGCGTTGTTCGGCAGTTCGCCATTGAGCAGGAGATACGCAACTTCCAGAAATGTCGAATGCTCGGCCAGTTGCTCGATCGGATAGCCGCGATAGAGCAAAACCCCCTCATCGCCGTCGATATAGGTGATCTTGCTCTCGCAAGACGCCGTGCCGCCATAGCCGGGGTCGAACGTGAAGACGCCAAGCTCGTTATAGAGTTTGCGAATATCGAGGACTGCGGGCCCGATCGTGCCGGCGAGCATGGGCAGTTCCGCGCCCTGATTGTGACCGGGAAGGCTGATGACGGCGGAATTTTTAGCGGTGTTACTCATGATTTTGTCCTCAATTTTTCCCGTTCGCGGCACGGGCCGCGCGATCGTGGCGTCTTGGCTTCAGAACCGGTGCAGAGGCGGTAGATAAGAATGAAAACGCCGCCAGCGCAACCTTCGCAACCGCAGCAAAATCACGTGATTATTCCCAAAATGGTTTAAGCGCCTGTAAACGCTGCAACGTCTTCTCTGCTTTCGCTATCGCGTGCGGCACCGAGGCGGCGGCGAAGCCGAGCGCCATCCCCTGCGCGAGGACGATCGCAGCACCACTCGCCGCTGCACTCCCCTCTGGCGCGATCCCGCGCACCAGGCGCGACGTCGTCGCCGCATCGTTGACCGCGCCGAGCCAATCCTGCAGCCGGGCGAGGTGGCGAAGGAAGCGCTCGGTGCGGCGTCGGGGAAAACAGGGCGCGAACATCTCGCCGAGATAGCGGAGACGCTTGGCGTCGAGGCGAAGACGGTGGAGCTGATCCATGTCCAGCGCCGCGAGCATCGTTACCCGGCGGAGACGGCGGGCGCGTTTTTCGAGCCGGACGCGGGCGAAATCATCGAGCGGGCAAGGCGGGCCCACCGGCGTTGACATGACGAGAAGCGGCAAGGACGCGAGCGCGACCGAAAATTGCCGCGCCCCATCCCCCGCGAACCACGCCCGAAGCGCGGCATAGGCATCGTCGCGGCGCTTTTTCGCCTCCCCCAGGAATGGCGTGAGCACGGCATCCGCGGGAAAGCTCTGCCGGAGATCGCGAGCCATGCCGGCGAGAAAGACATCCCATTCCCGCGCCGGGGTGAGGATATGGCCGAAGCCGCTGAGATGGCCGCGGATTTTGTCGAGCCCTGGCGCGGAGAGCGGCGCGAAGGCGGCCATGGCGGCGCGCAAGCGGCGAAGGGCGACGCGGGTCTGATGGACTGGCTCGGGATCGTCGCCAGCTTCAGGCCCGTCGCGCCAGAGAGCGGCCTTGAGGGCGGCGATCTCGGCCTCGACCGCGCCGGCGCGCGTGGCGAGAATCTGGCGCGCGGCCAATGCGACGTCCATTCCAGGGTCGAGCGCCGGCCCCTCTCGGGGATGCGGCCGATCGGCACCCGCTAGATGATCGCCGAGTGCCGGAAGCTTGGCCGGCGTGGCAAAAAGCGGAAGCTCGCCCGCCAGCGCATGCGCGGCCTCGGCAACAAGCAGCGCCGGCCCGTCGAGCGAGAGGGCGCAAAACCGCCCGCCGCGCGTCCCGGCGATGAAGGCGCCTTCCGTGATCTCCAGCCCAAGCCCGGGGACGGTGCGGCTGATAAGGCGCCGCCTGCGGCCGAGCACCCCGCCGAAAACGCGCGCGATCCCGCCCGCCCCCGGCCCGGGCGCGACGCCGAGCGTCTCGCCCTCTTCCCCTTTCGCCCAGATTTCGGCAAGCCGACTTCGCCGCCCACCGCGGAGACCGAGGCCGCGGAAAGCGGGAGTGCGGCGCAGCCGGGACACCACCTCCGGGGGTAGCAAGAAATCGAGCCGCGCCGGGACATCATCCTCCGCGCGGGATGCGTCTTCTGCCGCCCCCGCGCGCGTCATTGATCGGCGGCGGCGAGGTCACGCGGGGCGAGAAAGCGGAGCAACCGCGCCTGCCCCGCGCCGAGCGCGACCCACGCGCCGCCATAGACGAATTCGAGCAGCGTTCCGGTCGGCAATCCTTCCTGCAGCCGCGCACGTGCCGCGCCGCTCGCGGCATCCGCAAGCATCAGCGCGCAATCATGGAGACCGGGATTATGCCCGATCACGAGCACGCTGCGCACCGTCTCCGAAACCTCATTGAGAATTTGCAAAATTTGCCCGGCGTCGGCGAGATAGAGCCGATCCATCGTTTCGACCAGCGGCATCTCGTCCCAGGGCTCGAGTGCGGCGAGTGTCTCAAGGGTTCGTCTTGCGCTCGAAACCAGGACGAGATCGGGCGAAAGGCCGCGCCTTCGCATCACCCCGCCGATCGCTGCGGCATCATCGCGCCCACGTGGCGCGAGCGGCCGCGCCTCATCGGGAATGCCGGGGCTCGCGGCAGCGGCTTTGGCGTGACGCAGGAAGAGAAGCTGGCGCATGAGACGCGAAGACCCCTGGCGGCGGAAAGACCGGGCTCGATCATGCCACTCCCGCGCCGGTTTGTCGCCCGGCTTTTGTCCTGGTCCCTCGCAGCGGCGGTGCCGCAGGCAACGCCAAACGGATAAAAGTTTTTTGGTTCTTTTTTACAAAAAAGAACCGCTCTTTTCTTATACGCTCTTATTCCGCGGCGAGCGGCAGAGCAGCGGCCTCGGCGCGAAGCCAGATCGCGGTGTCGTGGAACGCGGCCCCGCCCTTGGGCGGGGCCGCGTCATCGCCGGTGAGCGCATTGATGCCGATCGCGCCGGGAAAATCGGCGCTCGGCCAGATGCTCTCGACCACCACCACCCCCGGCTGCAACCCGTCGAACAGGCGGGCATGGACGACGACCTCGCCGCGGGCATTGCCGAGCCGCACCAGCGCGCCGTCTTCGATGCCGAGCCGCGCCGCGTCATCGGGATGGAGGAGGGCTGCCGGGCGCTTCTCGCGTTTGCGCGCGGTCGGCGTCTCGGTAAACGTCGTGTTGAGGAATTGCCGTGCCGGCGCCGCAACCAGGCGGAACGGGAGTGCCGCCGTCGCATCCTCGGGCGAGGGCATGTGATCGGGAAGCGGCGGCATTTCCGCGTGATAGGGGCCGATGGCCGCCCAATCCGGCGCGAAATGGAATTTGCCGTCGGCGTGGCCGAAGCCGTGGACGAAATGGCTGGTGGCGAAATCGGGCTGGGCGTCGATCCAGCGCTTGGCCAGCACCGTCTCCGCGTCCGGCCAGCCCGATGCCCGGAGTGTCGCATCGATCAGCTCCATGGCGCTCATCCCGAATCCGGGATGGCGCGCGCCGAGCCGTGCTGCGAGCGCCGAGATGACCTCGTGATTGGAGCGGCATTCCCCGGGCGGGTCGATCAGCTTCGGGCCGATCTGGATGTGGCCGTGCCCACCGGCCTGATAGAGGTCGTCATGCTCCATGAACATCGTCGCCGGCATGACGATATCGGCGAATTTCGCGGTCTCGGTGAGGAATTGCTCATGGACGCAGACGAAGAGATCGTCGCGCGAAAACCCGCGCCGCACGCGGTTGGAATTGGGGGCGACGGTCACCGGGTTGGTGTTCTGGATCAATAGCGCGTGAACCTCCGGCCCGTCGCCGAGTTCGCTCCGATCGCCGGTGAGGACGGCGCCGATCCGGCTCATATCCATCTCGCGCACGCCGCGATCGCGCGCGTCCAACCCCTCGATCAGCGTCTTGTCCCAATGATAGATATGGCGGTTGTTCCAGAACGCGCCGCCGCCTTCGTGCTGCCATTTGCCGGTGACGGTGGGCAGGCAGGTGACGGCGAAGAGATTGGCGGCGCCATTCCTGAGGCGCGAGAACCCGAAGCCGACGCGGATATAGGCGCGTTCGGTCTCGTTGTAGAGCTTGGCGAAATGCTCGATCGTCTCGATCGAAAGCCCGGTGATCGGCGCCGCCCATGC
>JAKAQU010000293.1 GCA_021819535.1 Pseudomonadota bacterium
CTTGCGATTGCGCGGATGACTGGATCCGGGACATTGGTCGGCCCCGGAATTTGCAGGAAATGCCGCCCTTCGGCGGGGATGGGTTCGTTTTCGAGCATGACACTGTCCTCTCTCGGAACCATCCTGCCGCACCCGGGGCGCAGGCACCAATGAATTCCCCTCACGCCTGCGAGAAGGTTTGTTCATTGGCCAACGGAGGGTAGGATTGCAGAAGAAATCTTCTTTTTCTGAAGAAAAAGAAGCAAAAAGACTTTATTCCGTTTTCTTGGAGTGGCTATTTCATTGGGACGGGCAGTGCCTACGGCACTGCCCTCAGAACAAAAGTTTTTTGGTTCTTTTTTTCAAAAAAGAACGCCCTTTGCTCGACTTCCCTTAACGCCGCTACTTCGGATCGGCGCCGACGCGGACCAGGAGCTTGCCGAAATTGCGGCCGCCGAGGATGCCGATCAGGGCGTCCGGCGCGTTTTCCAGCCCGTCCACGATGTCTTCGCGGTATTTCAGGCTGCCGTCGAGCACCCAGGGTGTTGCGAGCGCCCGCCATTCGGCGAAGCGTTCGGGCTTGTCGGAGACGATCAGCCCCTGGATGTGCAGGCGGTTGCGCACCACCCGCATCAAATTGGGACCGGGGCGCAGTTCGGTGTCGTTATACTCGGCGACCATGCCGCACATGATCATTCGCCCGAAGGGATTGAGCCGGGTGAAGACCAGGCGCTGGAGATCGCCGCCGACATTCTCGAAATAGACATCGATCCCGTTCGAGCAGGCATCGTTGAGCGCGGCATCGAGATCGACCGCGCGATGATCGATGCATTCATCGAAGCCGAGCGTTTCCTGCACGAACAGGCATTTTTCCGCCCCGCCCGCGACACCGACGACCCGCGCCCCGGCACGCTTGGCGATCTGCCCGGCCACCGAGCCGACCGCGCCCGAGGCCGCCGAGATCACCACCGTCTCACCCGGTTTCGCCCGGCCGATATCGGTCATGCCCGAATAGGCGGTGGTGCCAGGCATGCCGAGCACGCCGAGATAGGTCGAAAACGGCGCGCCGCCGCGCGGCAGCTTGACCAGGAACTTGGCCGAGGAGACGAGATGCGATGCCCAGCCGCGCGGCCCGACGACGACATCGCCGGGCGCGAAGCCGGGATCGCGCGACGCGATCACCTCGCCCACCGTCTCGCCCTCCATGATCCCGCCGATCGGCACGGGGGCGGCGTAGGATTTCGCATCCGCAAGCCGCCCGCGCATGTAGGGGTCGATGGAAAGGAAAAGGGTCCGCGTCACCACCTGGCCCTCTTCGGGCGTCGGGATCGGGTCTTCCTCGATTGCGAAAATATCCGGGGTCGGCGCGCCCACCGGGCGGCGGCGGAGGACGATTTTGCGGCGTGTGCTCATGTCACGCGGCCTCCGCGCGCAGAACGACGCGCCCGGTCACCTTGCCGTCGCGAAGCCGCATCAGGGCGTCATTGGCGTCGCGCTGCGGCACCGTCGTCACCGGCAGCGGCTTGATACCGCCGTTTTGCGCAAGCTGCACCAGGGCGCGGAGATCCTTGACCGTGCCGACATAGCTCCCCTGCACGGTCAGCGCGCGGATCGGCATCAAGGGCAGCGGCAGCGAGAGTTCGCCGCCGAAGAGACCAACCTGGACCAGCTTGCCGCCCTTGCGCAGGGCATCGAAGGCGAAGCGCGCCGTCGCCGTGCCGTTGACGAGATCGATCACCGCGGCGACCGGCCCGCCGCAGGCCTCGATGATGCGTTTCGCGACCCCCTCGCCGGCGCCATCGATGGTCTGGCTCGCCCCTTCGCGCATGGCGGCTTCGCGCTTTTCGGCGCTGACATCGACGACGACGATGTTCTTGTGCCCGAGTGCCTTCAGGATCTCGATCGCGTTCATGCCGAGCCCGCCGGCGCCGACCAGCACCACCGGTTCCTCGGGCGGCAATGGCATCACCTTCTGGATCGCCGAATAGACGGTGATCCCCGAGCAGGCATAGGTCGCGGCGACCGCGGGATCGATGGTGCCGGGATCGACGAGATGGCGCGGATGCGGCGCCAGCACGTGGGTTGCGTAGCCGCCATTCTGATAGACGCCGAGGCTTTTCGGCTTGAGGCACATATTGTCTTCATCGCCGAGGCAGGCGGCGCAGGTGCCGCAGCCGACCCAGGGGTAGACGATGCGGAGATCGCCCGGTTTGACGCCGGTCGCCTGGGGGCCGAGCTTGACCACGCGGCCGACGATTTCATGGCCCATGGCGAGCGGCAGGGTGACGCCGCGATCGACGAGCGACATCCGCTTGCCGCCGCCGAGATCGTAATACCCTTCCCAGATATGGAGATCGGAATGGCAGACGCCGCAATGGGTCGTCTCCAGCAGAACCTCGGTGCCTTGCGGCTCCGGGGTCGGGAATTCCATTTCCTTGAGCGGTGCCCCGTTTTCCACGACAGCCCAGGCGCGCATCGTTTTCCTCCTGTGATCGGCGTTTCTCTACCTTATGGGAGAACGCCCCGCCCGCCCCGTCAAGCGGGTGGCGCGATCGCCTCGGGATTGACGATCCGGATCGGCGCGCCGTCGAGGAAGGCGAGGATGTTCTCGATCGCCTCTTCGTAGAATTGGCGGAAAATCGGCGCGGTCGCGAAGCCGAGATGGGGCGCGAGCACGGTGTTGGGCAGGGTCCGGAGCGGGTGGTCGGCGGGCAGCGGCTCGCGATCGAAGACATCGAGCGCGGCAATGATGCGCCCCTCGCGGAGCGCTTCGATCAGCGCCCGCTCCTCGATCAAGGGGCCGCGCGCGGTGTTGACGACGATCGCCCCCGATTTCAGGCGGGCAAGCTCGGCGGCGCCGAGCATGCCGCGTGTGCGCGCGGACAGCACGAGATGGAGGCTGATCGCATCCGATTCCGCGAGCAGCGCCTCCTTGGCCGCGTATTCGGCGCCGGCTTCGGCAGCGCGCGCCGGCGTCAGATTGGTGCTCCAGGCGAGGACGCGCATGCCAAGCGCCTGGCCGTAGCCCGCCATGCGCGCGCCGATCCGCCCGAGCCCGATGATGCCGAGCGTCGCCCCGGCGAGCGTGCGCCCGAGCCCGACCCCATCTTGGAATCGCCCGGCGCGGATCGCGGCATCGCCCGCCGGCACCTGCCGCGCGGCGGCGAGGAGGAGGGCCAGCGCCAGTTCGGCCGTCGACGCGCCGGAGGCTTCGCTCCCTGTATTGCAGACCAGGATGCCGGCCCTGGTGCAGGCGGCGAGATCGAGAGTGCCGGCGCGCGGGCCGGTCATCGCGATCATTTTGAGCCGTGGCAGGCGGGCGATGAGGGAGGCGCTGAACGCGGTCCGCTCGCGCATCGGGAGCAGGATGTCATAAGGCGCGAGGCGGGATGCCGCCTCGTCCTCGCTCGCTTGGGGCGTGGTGAAAACATCGACCGCGGCGCGGGCTTCGAGCGCGCGCCAGTCGGCGCTCGTGCGGGCGACGTTCTGCCAGTCATCGAGAACTGCGATCTTGACCATTGGCGCCATCGGCGTTCCTCTCCCTCTCAACCCGAATTCGGCCCGAATGGCCGATACCCCGAACCGCCGGCAGCGTGAACCCGGCAAGGAGAACTGGCAAGCGATGGAACAGAACACGACGCGCAAGGTTGCGGTCATCGGGGCGGGGCTGATCGGGCGCTCCTGGGCGATCGTTTTCGCCCGCGCCGGGTTTTCGGTCGCCCTTTGGGATGCAGCCCCCGCGGCACTGCCGGCGGCGCGCGCCTTCATCGCCGAGCGCCTTCCCGAACTCGCCGCTTCCGGCCTGCTGCGCGACGCGCCGGACGCCGTTCTCGCGCGCATAACACTTGCCGAGACCCTCGGCGATGCCCTCCGCGGCGCCGAATACGTGCAGGAGAACGGGCCCGAGCGGGCGGACGCCAAGGCCGATCTCTTCGCCGAGATGGATCGCCTCGCCGCCCCCGATGCCATTCTCGCCAGTTCCACCTCCGGCATTCCGGCGAGCCAATTCACCGGCAATCTCGCCGGGCGCGGGCGCTGCCTCGT
>JAKAQU010000294.1 GCA_021819535.1 Pseudomonadota bacterium
CGATCTAGTTTTTGCACGATCATTTCGATCTGCCCCTCGTTCGCCGGCGCCGGCAGCGGCACGTCATCGATGGTCGCAACCGAGATCGCAAGGAGCGCCATTGCGAGATAGGGTTCGTTTTGCCCGAGCTGCGGTCCGACCGCCTTGTAGAGCCGCAGTTTTTCGAGCGCGCCGATGCGCCGGAGCGTCAATTTACGCCCGAGTGCGTCGGTTACCATCGTCGCCGCCTCAGCGGCGGCAACGAGGCGCGATTGTGGCCCGCTCATCAGAGAAGCGTGCGGAATGAAGCGAAAAATTCGAGCCGCTGGCGTACCGGTGCATCGCCACGCCAGGTGCCGGCATTGGCGAGGCGAAAGACGGCGTTGCTGTATTGATAGGTCGAGACCGAGCCATCGACTTCATTGACATACTGATAGAGCGTGCTCGTCGGCATCGAGCCGTTGGCGTAATACGCGGCTTCGAGGCCGGCGATGAAATCATCGACGACGGGTGTTCCGCGTTCGAGATCGAAGCCGCCCTCCCAGCCTTTCGGCAACTCGGCGCCCATCTGCACGCCATCGAGGCGATCGACGCGCACTTGCGCCGTAAGCTGACGGCTCTCAAAGCCGGTGACATAGGTAAGATCGATCTGTCCCGAGGGTCCGATGACGACCAGCGTGCAGTCGCTGCCAATGGAAAATTGCGTGCCCGACACGGGGATATCTCCTTACGAAATCTGCCCGGACGGCAGGGTCTGATTCTGGATGGTGACGGTCTGGCCGCCATCGACATTGACGATGAACTTCTCGTTGATCGCCATGTATTGCACCTGAACATCGGCCTGGACGTAGCCGAGTGCCGTGCGCGACGCCGGATTGTTCGACGTGTCGCACACCACCTGATAGGGTGTTCCGTTCGAACTCGTCGCGCCGAGCATTCCTTGGCCGAGCATGGCTTGCAGAAACGAGAGAAGGGTTGCGCGGATTTGTGCAAACAACGCGGCGTTGATGGGCAGCCCGACGAACTGGCCCATGCCGGCGGCAAGCGTCGCCGCGATATAGTTGGTCAGGCGCGTATAATTGTCGCCATCGTTCGCGGGGTTGGTCGAGGTGTTGAATCCACCGCGTACCCCCCAGAAACTTCCCGCCGGCTGCGGGTTGGCGATGACATCGATGCCGGCGGTGAACAGCGCCTGGAGATCGGCGGTGGAATAGACATTGGCGAGCGGCGCGCCCGGCATGCCGGAACGCTGGCTGCCGACGACGCCATAAAGCGGCTTGTTGAGGCTCGACTGCTCGGGGGAGAGATTGGCGAGCCTGCCTGCGACAAATCCTTGCGGCGAGACGAGGCGGAGAAGATTATTGGTCTGATCGTTCCACCAGATCCAATCACCGAACATCAGCTTGGCGCTGTAGCTGTCGAGACCGACACTCTGGATCGTCGAGACCGCATCGGTGATCGTGTCACCCTGTGGGCCGGTCAGGATCATGTAGATCCCCTCCGTGATCCCGAACGCCGCTTGCGTCGTCCATTGTGTTTGGTCGTCGCTATCGGCAAGCGCGGCGATCGAACAACCCTGTCCGGAGAGCGCATACATGCCGGTGCGCGGGGTCGTGCTCTGGCCGACCAATGTCACCGCGGTGACATTGGTCGCGCCGTCCGTCCCCGGCGTGCCATAGCTGAAGGCGAAAGATTCGGCGCTCGGTGAGACGGTGAGCGTATTGCCGAGTGAGGCGACGACGATCTGGGACGGGCCGCGGAGCGATCCCTGGCCGAGATTGATGGCATTGACCACGTTCTGCCAGAAGGCCGCGCCGGTGCCTGCGATATTGTTGAACACTTCCGGCGTAAACCCAGGCAGGCTCAGCGTAATTTGCCAGGTGCCTGCCTGGCTTCCCGGCATGATGGCGCCGGTGATCTGATTGCCGAAGCTTCCCGTATAGAGCGCGGTCAGAACCAACGGGCCGTTAGTGCCGGTATAAAAAAGACCGAGTTGGGCCGCGGTATCGGTGCCATCGGTGACACGAACGCAGCGGAAATTCTGAGCACCCTGCTGGATCGCGGTTGCGACCTGCGTTCCCATGTCGTATTTGCGTGGCTGCAAAGAGCCGAACGCGGAGACGTAATCGGCCATCGTGCCGATGATCGCCGGCTGATCGACCGGGCCCCAGGTCGCGGTGCCGACGACGCCGATGATGTCGGTCGGAACGCCGTTGAGAACGAGGGTCTGCGGCGGCACGATCTCGACATAGAGATCGGGCACCACGAGGGCCGTTGTGTTGAGACTTCCTTGGGTTACGATCGGCATGGTTTCACGCTCCACTCAGCGGCGTCGTCGCGTTGATGCGAACGATCGAAGTCACGTTGGTGCTCGCGAGAATGCTCGCGATCGTCGCCGCGTCGGTAATCAGCGCGCCCTTGGCGTAGGGGCCAAAGGGGCGCACCACCACGAGGTTGATGGTCATGATCCACTCTCCAGGAAGGGGAAGATGTTGTCAGTCGGTGAGGGAAATCGCGGCATTGGCCACGGTTCCGATCGTCGTCGTGCCAAACAGCATGGAGGCGAGGCTCGCGGTTTGCAGCGTCGGATACTCGACCGAATAAAGAAGATCGCGCCGATAGAGATTGGCGTTTTCCTGGCGGTCGAGCGTGATGCTTTGGCGAAAGCGCAGCCGGCCGACGGTGCCATCGGCGAAGGGAAGAAAATAGGTCGCGGCCAAGGCGCTATCGAGCGCGATCATCGCCGCATCGCGCACGCTCGGGTCGTTGCACCAGCCGATCAGGCGGAAAATCTGCTCCTGCCGTCGCACCTGGTTGAACACAGTTTGCGTCGTTGCGGTGCGGGCGATGAGGCGCGTGACACCTGGGAGCGTGATGGTGGCATTCGCGACTTGCACCGCCTGATTGGCTGCAATCTGGCTTACGAGGTTGGCCGCGACATTGGCCGGCGCATCACCGGTCTTGCAGGCATAGACATAGGTCGCGTCATTGGCGAGAATGCCGGCAAGCTGGCCGGGCCCAGCCGTGCCCGCGAATGTGACGCTGTCCGCAGTCGCCGAGACCGTGAGCGTCGGTGTGATCGGCGCTGGATTGCTCCATTTCGGGAGATAGCGGGTGGTATTATGCTCGCCCGTATCTTCCGGAAATACCGTGATGTTGACATAACCGGCGGCGAGATCGGCATCGAGCGCGCTGCTCTCCGGCCAGCCGCGATAGAGCCGCACCGGGGCGCCGCAGACGCTCGGCCCGCTCAACCCTTGCGGGTAGAGCGCTTCCATCGCCGCCGCGATCAAGGCGGTCTCGACATCGGATTGATCGGCCATCAGCTTGCCACCTGCCGTACCGAAAGACGCCAGCCGAGTTCCGAGAGTTCAGCGCTGCTGACGACGAAATTGCGCCCGAGATCGTCGGTGATGAGATCTTCGATGCGTGGGACAACGAACGACAACACCGGAAGCAGAACGGTGAAGGCGGTGAGGCGCACATCGGAGGGAAGGTCGCCCGGATAGCGCGCGCCGCCGCCATTGCCGCCATCGAGCATGCTCGCCGGCCAGTTGAGAAGAAGCGGTGTCGCGGTCGCGAGATCGACGCCACCATAGGCTTGAACGCCAAACCCTGAGGGGCTGCTCGGGCGATAAAGCGAGATGATGCGGGCGGCGAGAATGGTGACGACCGGCAAAAGCGGTGGCTGGCTCGCGATGAAAAACGTCCGCCCGCTGTCACGCTCGACAAGATAATCGCCGGGCGTCGTATAGGCCGAATCGAAGACGCCGTACCAGAGCGGATGGCCATAGGAATTGGCGCGCACGAAACGTGGATCGGCGGCGTTAAAAGCGGCGCGCAGTTGCAGAAAACGATTGGCCGGTGAGCAAGGATAGGCATTGCCAGCCGGGTGGTAGGCATCATAGACCAATCCCGCCTTGAGGGCCGCCCGCCCCATGCCGCGATAGATCAGATCCTGCAGACGATCAGGGTTCATGGAATGATACCGCTGCCATCAAACGATCAATGCGATGCAGATC
>JAKAQU010000009.1 GCA_021819535.1 Pseudomonadota bacterium
CGATCTGACTCGGCTCTGCAGAATGTCATCGGCGACGAGGGTAATCAAATCGCGCTGTGACATCGGCCGCGCGCGCGCCTCGAACAGGCGCACGGCCTGGCGCAGGCGCGCGCGGTCAAGAGCATTGCGGATCGAGCGCGCGTTGGCGAAATGCGACTGGCGGCGGCGGGCGGCGATATAATCACGAAACGCGGCCTTGGCGCCGTCATCGAAGTGATCGTGCTGGGCCGCGAGCATTTTCTCGGCGATGGCAAAAAGTTCCTCGTCATCGTAGTCGGGAAATTCGATGTGATGTGCCACACGGGAGCGAAATCCGGGATTGGCGGTGAAAAACCGCTCCATCCGATCGGCGTATCCCGCAAGGATGACGACGAGATCATCGCGCCGCTGCTCCATCACCTGAAGCAGGATCTCGATCGCCTCCTGCCCGTAATCGCGCTCGTTTTCCGGGCGATAGAGGTAATAGGCCTCGTCGATGAACAAGACGCCACCCATCGCTTTTTTCAGGATCTCCTTGGTCTTAGGCGCCGTATGGCCGATATACTGGCCGACGAGATCATCGCGGGTCACCGAGACGAGCTGATTGGTGCGGATATAGCCGAGACGGTGCAGAATATCCGCCATGCGCATGGCCACGGTGGTTTTGCCGGTACCGGGATTGCCGGTGAAGGACATGTGCAAGGTCGGCGCCGCCGACCCCGCGCCGAAATCGCGCCGCAGCCGATCGATCAAGAGCCGCGCTGCAATTTCGCGAATGCGCCGCTTGACCGGCTGCAGACCGACCAGCTCCCGATCGAGTTCGTCGAGAATATCGGCGACACCCGAGCGAAGATAGGCCTCGTTGAGATCGATCCTGGTATCGGCGATGGCATCCATCAGACCATGCTCCGAAAAATCGCCGGCTCCCCGCAAGGGGAGCCGGCAGTCGGGGGTGGAACACTCAGTAACGTGCGCCAGCCGGATGATCGGCCGCATAGGCGCGCGTCGTATAGGCGATCATGCGGCCGCGGCCTTCCTTGCGCTCCAGCATGAAACCCGGCTCGTCCCTCGGCCGATCAACGATGAAGGACAGCCGAAGCGATTCCCAGCCCGGCGTCGCATCGAACGCCGAAACCCTGATATAGGCCCGCCCCGCGTGTACCTTGCGGCATTCGGCAAGCTCATACATGACCGCAGCCGGATCACCGAGATCGAACATCGGCGTCCCCCACATCTCCCAATAGGTGTTGCGCGGGTGGGGATCATCGGTGAACTCGATATTCAGAGCCCAGCCATTGCCGAGGCAGTATTTGATTTGCGTCGCGATCTGCTCGTCGGTGAGGTCGGGAAGAAAGCTGTAGGTTCCCTGGGTGATGCGCATGATGGTCTCCTTTGCCCGGCTATCGCTCAAGCCGGCGTTAGGGTCGGAACGAAATCCGGGGTGTCGGTGGACGTGTAGTTGAAGGACACATCCTTCCAAACATCGAGTGCCTGCGCGAGCGGTGTGCAGCTTTTTGCCGCCGTCAGCAGGATCTCCGGCCCTTCGGCAAGAATGTCGCGGCCTTCGTTGCGAGCAAGAACCATCGCTTCCAAGGCGACACGATTGGCGGTCGCGCCGGCGGCGATCCCCATGGGGTGGCCGATCGTGCCGCCGCCGAATTGCAAAACGCAATCCTCGCCGAGAAGATCGAGCAGTTGATGCATTTGCCCGGCATGGATGCCGCCCGAGGCGACCGGCATCATCCGCCGCAAACCCGCCCAGTCCTGATCGAAGAAAACGCCGTGTTCGAGACGCATCGGGTTATACATCTCGCGGCAGATATCGTAATAGCCGCGGGTCGTGAACGGATCACCTTCCAGTTTGCCGACCACGGTGCCGGCATGAATGTGATCAACCCCTGCAAGGCGCATCCATTTCGCTATCACGCGAAAACTGACGCCATGGGCTTTCTGGCGCGTATAGGTCGAGTGTCCGGCGCGATGGAGATGGAGGATCATGTCGTTCCGGCGCGCCCATTTCGCCATCGACTGGATGGCGGTATAGCCGATGACGAGATCGATCATGACGATCGCGGAGCCGAGTTCCTTGGCAAACTCGGCGCGTTCGTACATATCCTCCATGGTCGCGGCCGAAACGTTGAGATACGTCCCCTTGACCTCCCCGGTCATCGCCTGGGCGCGATTGACCGCCTCCATGCAATAGAGAAAGCGGTCGCGCCAATGCATGAAGGGCTGACTGTTGATGTTTTCGTCGTCCTTGGTGAAATCGAGCCCACCTTTCAGCGCTTCGTAGACGACGCGGCCATAATTGCGCCCGGAAAGGCCGAGCTTCGGCTTTACCGTAGCACCCAGCAGGGGGCGGCCGAATTTGTCGAGCCGCTCACGCTCGACGACGATCCCCGTCGCCGGTCCGTCGAAGGTTTTCACATAGGCGACCGGAAGGCGCATGTCCTCCAGCCGAAGCGCTTTCAAGGGCTTGAAGCCGAAGACATTGCCGATGATGGAGGCCGAAAGATTGACGACCGAACCGGGTTCGAACAGATCGAGATCATAGGCGATATAGGCGAAATACTGCCCTTCCTGGCCGGGAACCGGATCGACGCGGTAGCATTTCGCGCGGTATTTGTCGCAAGCGGTGAGCCGGTCGGTCCATACCACCGTCCAGGTCGCGGTGGAGCTTTCTCCCGCGACCGCGGCTGCCGCCTCCTCGGGATCGACGCCCTCCTGCGGCGTGATACGGAAGAGAGCGAGGACATCGGTATCCTTGGGCTGATAGTCGAGATCGAAATAGCCCATCTCTTTGTATTTCATGACCCCGGCGTCGTAGCGGCCCTTGCGCGCCTTATCGGAAACATTGTTCATGGTGATCTCCTTTATCGCAACTGATGTCAGGCCGCCTGCGCGGCACGGTCTCGCCCGCTATCCCGGGCTTGCGTCAGATAGCGCCGCGCCATGTCAGCGAGTGGGACGGGCTTGATCCTGCCAGCCATGCCGGCGGTGCCGAACGCCTCGAAGCGCCCGACGCACAAAGCCTCGAGTGCCACCATCGCCGGTTTCAGAAACGCGCGCGGATCGAATTCTTCGGGCTTTTCGGTGGCGATTTTGCGAAACTGTCCGGCCATGGCGAGACGGCAATCGGTATCGATATTGATTTTTCTGACCCCGAAGCGAATACCTTCCTGGATTTCGGCGATCGGAACACCCCATGTCTCCCGCATCGTGCCACCAAAGCGATTGAACGATTCCTGCAGTTCCTGCGGCACGGAGGAGGCGCCATGCATGACGAGATGCGTATCCGGAAGACGGACATGAATCGCTTTCACGACATCCATCGCCAGAATGTCACCGCTCGGCGCGCGATTGAATTTGTAGGCGCCATGGCTGGTTCCAATCGCGACCGCCAGGGCATCGACCCTGGTGCGGCGAACGAAATCGAGCGCCTGGTCAGGATCGGTGAGCAATTGCGCGCGATCGAGAACGCCCTCAGCGCCATGGCCATCCTCGGCCTCGCCGTGGCCGCTTTCGAGCGAACCGAGGCAGCCGAGTTCTCCCTCCACCGAAACGCCGACGGCGTGGGCGAGTTCGGCAACGCGCGTCGTCACCGCGACATTATAGCTGTAATCGGCGGGTGTTTTGCCATCGACGTGGAGCGAGCCATCCATCATCACCGAGGTGAACCCGTTCTGGATGGCGGAAAGACAGGTGGCCTCACTCTCGCCATGATCCTGATGCAGACAGAGCGGGATCTCGGGAAAACTCTCGATCACCGCCTGCACCATATGGCGCAGCATGGCATCCCCCGCATAAGCGCGCGCGCCGCGGCTCGCCTGAAGGATCACCGGCGCCTCCGTCTTGCGCGCGGCGTTCATGATCGCGAGCACCTGTTCCATGCTGTTGATGTTGAAAGCGGGCACACCGTAGGAATATTCCGCGGCGTGATCGAGAAGCTGGCGGAGGGTGATGAGCGGCATGAGCGTTTCCTCTCTGCGTCGTTCGGCAATTTTAGGGATCTCGTCAGCCCGCGCCCTCGCCTGAGGCAAGCATCGCCTGCCCGCGAGCGGCAATGGATTCGGCCGTCAGACCAAAATGCGCGTAGAGTTCCCCCGCCGGTCCCGAGGCGCCGAAATGGCTGAGGCCGACGACATTCGCCTCGCTCCCGACATAGCGCGCCCAGCCGAAGGGAGAGGCGGCCTCGATCGCGAGCCTTGGCGCGCGGCCGAGAACATCGGCGCGATAGGCGGCGGATTGCTCATCGAAAAGTGCAAAACACGGGATGGAAACGACCGCCGTCGGCACACCGCTCTCCTCCAAGAGACGGCGTGCGGCGATCGCGAGCGTGACTTCCGATCCCGATGCGAGCAGGGTGAGGCGGCGTGGCCCGTCCGCGTCGGCGAGCACATAGGCGCCGCGCGCAACCCCGGGCTCATCCCCCCCTTCTCCGCGCAATACCGGCAGCGCCTGGCGCGAGAGCGCGAGCAGCGAAGGGCGCTTCTTCTCGTGAAGTGCCGCCGCCCAGCACTCCGCCGTCTCGATCGCATCGGCGGGGCGAAACAGAAGCAGGTTCGGCATCGCGCGGAGGCTCGCGAGCTGTTCGATCGGCTGATGCGTCGGCCCATCCTCGCCGAGCCCGATCGAATCATGCGTCATGACGTAGATCACCCTCAACCCCATCAGCGCCGACAGGCGAATGGCGCCGCGCGCATAATCGGAAAACGCGAGGAACGTGCCGCCATAAGGAATGAATCCTTGATGGAGAGCCATCCCGTTCATGGCCGCCGCCATGGCGTGTTCGCGCACGCCGTAATGGATGTAACGGCCGGAAAAATCGTCGGGGCGAACCGGCTTCATGCCCCGCGCGAGCGTGTTGTTGGAATGGGTGAGATCGGCCGAGCCGCCGATCAGTTCCGGAAGTTCACCGGCGATGACGTCGAGCACCATTTCGGATGCCTTGCGCGTCGCGATGTTCGGACGCGATGTTTGCAGCGAAGCACGAAGCGCGGCGAGAGCGGGCGCGAGACTTTCGGGAAGATCGCCGGCATTCGCGCGCATCATCGCCGAGCGGATCTCGGGCGACGCGCAGGCAAGCGCTTTTTCCCAAGATTGCCGCAAGGGTCGCGCGCGCTTGCCAGCGGCACGCCATTTTTCCAATATATCGCACGGAATATCGAAAGGGGCCGCATTCCAATGCAAACGCGCGCGCGCCTTGGCGACTTCCTCGGCGCCGAGCGGGGCACCATGAACGGCCTCACTGCCCTCTTTTCCCGGCGCGCCGAAGCCGATCACCGTGCGGCAGGCGATCAGCGAGGGGCGGGGATCGCGCCGTGCCGCCTCGATCGCCTGCGCGATCGCGTTCGCATCATGGCCGTCCACCGCCTGCGTCTGCCAGCCATAGGCGGTGAAGCGAAGCAGTGTATCATCCGACATCGCAAGCGAGGTCGGCCCATCGATGGAAATGTGATTGTCATCGTAGAGCACGATCAACCGGCCGAGGCCGAGATGGCCGGCGAGCGAGGCCGCTTCATGCGAAATCCCCTCCATCAGACAGCCATCGCCCGCGATCACATAGGTCCAGTGATCGACGAGTTTGCGCCCGAAGCGGGCCACGGCCATCGCTTCTGCGAGCGCCATGCCGACGGCATTGGCAAACCCCTGGCCGAGCGGCCCGGTCGTCGTCTCGACACCTTCGGTATGGCCGTATTCGGGATGGCCCGGCGTTTTCGCCCCGAGCTTGCGAAAGCGCATCACTTCTTCCCGCGTCATTTCCGGAAAGCCGGTGAGGTGGAGCAGCGCGTAGAGCAGCATCGAGCCGTGGCCCGCGGAAAGCACGAAGCGGTCGCGATCGGGCCAATTCGGTGCCTCCGGGTCGAATTTCAAAAACCGCGTCCATAAAACGGTCGCGACATCGGCCATGCCCATCGGCATGCCGGGATGCCCCGATTGCGCACGTTCCACCGCGTCCATCGCCAATGCGCGGATGGCATTGGCGAGATCGCGGCTGGTTATCGCATCGGGCGCGGCTTTGGCTACGTTATTCATGGATTTTTCCTCAACGGGCGCGCCGGCGGCGCTCCATGAGTTGCAGGATGAGCGGCGTCAGGATGAGCTGCATCGCGAGATCGAGCTTGCCGCCGGGGATGACGATGGAATTGGCGCGCGACATGAAGCTGTCGTGGATCATCGAGACGAGATATGGGAAATCTATCCCGCGCGGATTGGCGAAGCGGATCACGACCAGGGATTCGTCGGCGGTTGGAATCCAGCGGGCGATGAACGGATTGGAAGTATCGACGGTCGGCACACGCTGAAAATTGATGTCGGTCACGGCGAATTGCGGGATGATGTAGTGTATATAATCCGGCATCCGGCGCAGGATGGTATCCATCACCGCTTCCGTCGAATAGCCACGGGTTGCGCGATCGCGGTGGATTTTCTGGATCCATTCGAGGTTGAGCACCGGCACGACGCCGATCTTGAGATCAGCGTGACGCGCGACATTGACCTGCTCGGTGATCACCGCGCCGTGCAGCCCTTCGTAAAACAGGATGTCGCTTCCCTCTGGCAAATCACGCCATTCGGTAAAACTTCCCGGCGCGGCGCCGTAACGCTCGGCCTCGATCGCATCATGGATGTAATGGCGATAGCGCCCGGTGCCGGTTTCGGCGTAGCGTGCAAACAACGCTTCCAGTTCGGGGAATAGGTTTGATTCTTGGCCGAAATGGCTGAAATGATGATTGCCGCGCGCCGTCTCGCTCGCCATCATCGCTTTCATCCCGGCGCGGTCGTAGCGATGGAAGGCATCGCCCTCGACGAAGGCGGCGTCAATCTTCTCGCGCCGAAAAATCTGCTCGAACGTGTGCTTGACGGTCGTCGTGCCGGCGCCAGAAGAGCCGGTCACGGAGATGATCGGGTGCATCAGCGACATGGCGCAAGCTCCCGCTCGCCGCGGAACAGACCGCGCCGGCCAAAGAGCGGCGAACGTTCGGCGATCGCGAGTTCCCCGGCATAATAGGCCCGAATCCGGGCGACCTTGTCGTGCGCGCCGAAAATCAGCGGTATGCGTTGATGCAGATGGGTCGGTGCAAGGCTGAGAATGGGGTGCGTGCCATCGGTTGCCGCACCACCCGCTTCCTGCATGAGAAAAGCGAGCGGTGCCGCTTCATAGACGAGACGCAAACGCCCCTCGCGATAGCCGGGCCGCGCATCGCCAGGATAGAGATAAATGCCGCCGCGGAAGAGGATGCGATAGGCCTCGGCCACGACCGAGGCGAGCCAGCGCATATTGAAATCGACCCGCCGCGGCCCGTCGGCGCCGGCCATGCAATCATCGACATAGGCGCGCACCGGGGCTTCCCAAAAGCGGTAATTGGAGACGTTGATCGCGAATTCGGCGGTTCCGTTCGGGATGCGAAGCGCTTTTCGCGTGAGCAGGAACACGCCGCTCGGCCGATGCAGGGTGAAAACATCGACCCCGGCGCCGAGCGTGAGAACGAGCGCGGTCTCAGGCCCATAGACCATGAAACCGGCGGCGATCTGTTCGCTTCCGGGGCGCAGCAATTGCCGCTCCGGCGGGAGATCGGGGTGCGCCGGTAGAAGGGAAAAAATGCTGCCGAGCGGCGCGTTGGTTGCGATGTTGGAAGAGCCGTCGAGCGGATCGAGCGCCATGGCCAGCCGGCCGCCGGCACGCATCGTGATCGGCGTCTCCGCCTCCTCCGAGCCGAGCACGGCGACTTGGGTGTGGCGAAGAGCTGCAACGAAAAGCTCATGCGCGCGGCGATCGAGTTCCTTTTGCGTATCCCCCCCGGCGTTCGCGCCGCAGCCGGCGGCAAGATCGCCGGCGAGCGGGCCGAGGGCGCAGAGTTCGGCGAGCTTCCGCCCGGCCTCGGCCGCGGCCAGCACCGCAACCGCGACCTCCTCGCGCGCCGGATGAGCGTTCGCCCACGCCGCAAGATGGTCTTTCAGGGTCTCTCTCATCGCCTCCTCCTCTTTCGGGCTGGAATGTCCGAAACCTGGCCGTTGGCGCAATGATCATTCGCGCACTTGATGTTGAGGGACATGATTAATCGGGATTGCGGCTGAAATCTATTTTAATTAACTTTCATGGTATGAAGAATTTTTTGAATCATGCCCGCAGCCGCCTCACGCTGAAGCAGATGCGCGGTCTTGCCGCCATCGCCGAGCATGGCACCATCACCCAGGCGGCCTCGGCTCTCGGCGTCACCCCGCCGGCAATCCTGCATCAACTCCGCCAGATCGAAGACAGTCTCGGCCTGCCGGTGCTGGAACGCAGCCATGGCGAGGCGATCCCGACCGAGGCCGGGCGCGAAATTCTCGCCGCCATCGCCCGCATCGAAACCGAGATCACCGATTGCCTCGACGCTATCGCGGCATTGGCCGGGATGCAGCGCGGCCATGTCGCGGTGGGCGTGATCAGCACGGCGAAATATTTCGCGCCGCGCGCCCTTGCCGCATTCAAACTCGCCCATCCCGAGATCGATCTCCGCCTTCTCGTCGGCAATCGCGGCGAGACCATCGCCGCACTCGAGCGTTTCGACATCGATCTCGCCATCATGGGCCGCCCGCCCGAACATTTCGAGGTGACGGCGGTCGCGATCGGCCCCCACCCCCATGTCATCATCGCGGCCCCCGATCATCCGCTCGCCGGGCGCCGGGCGATCGCGCCGGCCGCCTTGCTCGATCAGCCGTTTTTGCTGCGCGAGCCGGGTTCGGGAACCCGCGCCCTGGTGCAGCGCCTGTTCCAGGAGGCCGGTCTCGACCCCGCAGGCGGCATGGAGTTCGGCAGTAACGAGACGATCAAGCAGGCGGTGATGGCAGGAATGGGCATCGCGCTGATCTCCGCCCATACCATCGCCGCCGAGTGGGAAGACCGGCGGCTCGCCATTCTCGATGTCGTCGGGCTGCCGATCCTGCGGGAGTGGCATCTCGTTCGGCGGCGCGAGAAGCGCTTGTTGCCGGCGGCGCGCGCTTTGTGGGAGCATCTGGTGCGGGAGGGCGGCACGTTTCTCCCGCCTATCGCGCTCCCGTATCATGACAAGAGCGCGTGAAAGGTTTGCCATGCGCCAGGCGATCGGGCTTTTGCTGCTGCTTTGCGCCGCCTCGGCGCGCGCCGGCGAGACGCTTGAAGGAAGCGCGGCCTATGGCGGCTGGCAGAGCGACCATCCCGGCCTTACCCGCCATATCACGGCATCCGACATCCCGGCCCCCGGGACGCAGCGTCCGGCGAGCAATGGCGCCCGCGTCGTCCCCTGCCCGCCCGGGTTCACCCCCCATGTTCCGCCGGGCTTTGTTGCCGAGCGCTGGGCGAGCGGATTTTCGGGGCCGCGCGTGCTTCGCGTGGCCCCCAACGGTGATATTTTCCTCGCCGAGAGCGGTTCGGGGCGCATTCTCGTCTTCCCGCCCGAAGGTGGTACGCCGCGCCTGTTCGCGGCCGGCCTCGATCAGCCCTATGGCATCGCGTTTTTCCCGCCCGGCCCTCTGCCGTCCTTCGTTTATGTCGGCGAGAGCGGGCGCGTCCTCCGTTTCCCCTATCGTCCGGGCGCGGGCGCGGCGGCGGGGCCGGCGGAGGTGATCATTCCCGATCTGCCGACGGGCGGGCATTGGACGCGCGACCTCGCCGTCGCACCCGATGGCCGGCATCTTTTCGTTGCCGTCGGCTCCGCCTCCAATATCGGCGAGGAGATGCCGCCCACGCCGCCGGGCGGGCTTGCCGCCTTCGCCGTGAGCGAAGGCGAGGCATCACCCTGGGGCGGCGCCTGGGGCGCGGAGAGGAGCCGGGCCGAGGTGCGCATTTTCGACCCCGAAGGCCATCATATCCGCCCCTTCGCGACCGGGCTTCGCAACTGTTCGGGCCTTGCGATCGACCCCAGGGGCGGCGATCCCTGGTGCGTCGTCAATGAACGCGACATGCTGGGCGATGATCTCCCGCCCGATTATGCCACCCGTCTTCGGCCCAGCGCCTTTTATGGCTGGCCGTGGTTTTATATCGGCGATCACGAGGATCCCCGCCTTCCCGGCCGCCGCCCCGATCTCGCCTCCCATGTCACGGTGCCGGATGTCTTGTTCCAGCCCCATTCCGCCCCGCTCGGCCTTGCGTTCTACACGGCCGGGAATTTTCCCAAAGTCTATCAAGGTGACGCCTTCGTCACCTTTCATGGCTCGTGGAACCGGGCGCTTCACACCGGCTACAAGGTGGTGCGACTTCTGTTCCGCAACGGGGTGCCGACCGGCGCGTATCAGGATTTTCTCACCGGCTTCGCCCTCGATGACGCCAATGTCTGCGGCCGGCCGGTGGGCATCGCCATCGCGAAGGATGGCGCCCTTCTGATCAGCGAGGATGCCAACGGCACGATCTGGCGGGTGCGCTGGGTCGGCGGCGCATAACCCGCGCGGGAAGAATGAACGGCGCCGGGTCTCCTTGCGGCGATGGGAGGGATCATGCGGACGGCGCGCCGCGCCAGCGCCGCTCCGCCTCATCCCACGCGGCCAGCGGCTGCAGGTCGGGCACCCAGGCGAGACCGGTCTTCGCGTCAGACGATACGGCTTCGGGGGTCACGACGATGTCGAGGAGTGCCGGGCGATGGGCGAGCGCCCGCGCGATCGCGGGCTTGAGCTGGTCCTCGCTCTCGACCCGTTCGGCGTGCATGCCAAAGGCGCGCGCCATCGCCGCGTGGTCGCTGAACTGGAGCCGCGTGCCGACGACCTTGCCGTAGGTCACGGTCTGATCATGGACCTCGATCTGCCAGGCGCCGTTATTGGCAACGACGATCAGGACCGGCGCCTGGTGGCGCACCGCGGTATCGATTTCGATGGCGTTGAAGCCGAAGGCGCCGTCGCCGGTCGCGACCACCACCGCGCGCTCGGGAAAAGCGAGGCTCGCGGCGATGCCGTAGGGCACGCCGACACCGATGCAGCCGAACGGCCCCGGATCGAGCATCATCGGCGCGGAGAGGCCGACGCGGGCAAAGCTCAGGAAATCACCGCCATCGATGATCGCGATCGCGCTCTCCCCCATCGCCTCCTGCAGCGCCGCCAGCACCCGGTTGGGATGCAGCCGTCCATCGCTGCCGGCCGGCGCTGTCGCCATCGCTCGCCGGAGCTTGCGCGCCCGTTCCTCGTGTCCCTGCCGTAATTTTTCCGCCCATGCCCGATCTGCCGCCGGCGTCCGGTTGCCGCTCGCAGCGATCAGGGCGCGAAGAGCCGCGCTTGGTGTCGCCAGAATCTCGACGGCGCCGCGCCGGTTGTCGCGAAGCTCGCCGGGCACGTCGCCGATGCGAACGAAGCGCGCCGCACCAAAGATCGCGGGAGAGCCATAGGCGAGCTGAAAATCGAGCCGCCGCCCGATGGTGAGCACGACATCCGCCTCGCCCATCACCGCGCCACGCATCGCTGCGACGACGGAAGGGTGGGTATCGGGCACGAGGCCGCGGCTCTCGCCGGTATCGAGATAGACCGCCCCGAGTTTGTCGAGGAGCCCGACGAGTTCGGCGCCAGCGCCGCGGGCGCCGCGCCCGGAAATCACCAGAACGCGCTTGGCACGCCACAAGAGATCGACCGCCTCGGCGATTTGCGCCGGATCGGGCAGCATGAGCGGACGCGGCTTGGCGGCGAGATGCTCGTCCCGCTGCACCGGTTTGGGCACTATCTGGCGCACGATATCGACCGGGAAATCGATATAGGACGGACCCGGCTCGCCAGCTTCGCCCAAAGCGCGGGCGATCGCCTCGTCGAGTTCGGCGAGGGCGAGCGCCGGGTCGCGCACGGTGCGGGCGTAGCGCGTGATCGCGCGTACGAGCAGGGTGTGGTCGAGATCCTGCAGACCGCCGCGATTCTCCTGTGCCGTCGGGTTGGTGCCCGAGATGACCAGCACCGAAGCGCGCGAGACATGGGCATTGGCGATGCCGGTCATCGCGTTGGTGACGCCCGGCCCCGCGGTGACGAGAGCGACGCCAAGGCCGCCCGTGAGTTCGGCGTGCGCCTGCGCCATGTGGACTGCCGCCCGCTCATCGCGCACGTCGATGATGCGGATGCCCTCGGCGTCGAGGCGCATCCAGATCGGCATGATATGGCCGCCGCAAAGGGCGAAAACGCGCTCGATGCCGCGCCGCTTGAGCAGGCGGGCGATCAGGGCGGCGACGCTGTCGGGATCGATGTTCATGGTATCGCTCTCATGCTCGGATGAATGGCGCGGTTGCGCCCGCCTTGTCCTGGTCTCGCGATCGCCGCCGGCTCACGTCTCGGAGCCATCGCCGGGGAAGCGCGTCTTCAGCACGCGATGCAGGATCTTGCCGGTTGCGGTGCGCGGCATCTCGTCCTCGCGCAGGAAGGAACAGGAACGCGGGCGCTTGTAGCCGGCGATCCGGTCCTTGCACCAGGCGAGCAGCGCCTCCTCGCTCAGGGCGGCGCCGTCATGCGGGATGATGACGGCATGCACGCGCTCGCCCCATTTCGCGTCCGGGAGGCCGATCACGGCGACGTCGCGGACCGCCGGATGGGCACCGAGCACCGCCTCGACCTCGGAAGGATAGACGTTTTCGCCGCCCGATATGATCATGTTGCTTTTGCGGTCGACGAGATAGACATAGCCGTCCTCGTCGCGGCGGGCCATGTCGCCGACGGTGCAATAATCACCACGAAACGCCTCGCGCGTCTTGTCCGGCAATTTCCAGTAGCCGTCGAAGGTATGAGGGTTGCTGGAGTAGAGTTCGCCAGCCTGGCCCTCGGGAACGTCGTTGCCGGAATCATCGAGAAACCTGATCGGCGCCGCGCCGACACATTCCCGCCCGACCGAGCCGAGCTTGGTGAATTGTTCCTCGGGGCGCAGCATCGTGACCCAACCCGCCTCGCTCGAACCATAAAGCTCGAACAGGCCGGAGTTGCGAAACATCGCCATCACGGCGCGCTTGGTGTCCTGGCGCGCCGGGGCCGAGGAGATCATGAGCTTGGCAACCCGGCTCAGATCCCATGTCGCGCGCATGGCCGAAGAAAGACCAAGCATCATGATGTAATGGGTCGGCACGAGCGAGGTGAAGGTCGAACCGCTTGCGGCGAGCGTCTTGACGCAATGCTCGGGGTCGAAGCTCCGCCGCGAATAGATGGCCGTCTCGGCGCCGCAATAAGCGAAGGCGCCGAAGAAGTTTAGCGAGTTGGCGTGGCACATCGGCATCACCAGGAGGGCGTGTTCGTCGCGGTGCAGTGCGAGTTCGATATCCGTCACCAGGGAGAGGAGCACCGCCGATTTGTGGCTGCGGAGCACGCCCTTGGGCCGGCCGGTGGTGCCGGACGTGTACATCAGCGTCCATGCGTCGGACGGCGAGACCCTCTGCTCCGGTTCGCGATCCGCAGCCGCCGCGATCAGGTCTTCATAGGCGCTGTATCCGGCGGGACAGGCTTCCCCGCCGATATGGATGATATTCCCGGGCGCGAGCGGCAGGCTCGCGCGGATTTCCTCGACGACGCCAGCGAACGCATCCTCGACGATGAGGGCAGCGGCTTCGGCGTTCTCGACGACGAAGGCAATCTCGGGGCCGCTCAGGCGGAAATTGATCGGGACCGCGATCAAGCCCGCCTTCGCGGTCGCAACGTAGATTTCGAGCCACTCGATCCGATTATAGGCAAGGATGGCGACACGATCGCCCTTCGCCAGACCCAGGCCGAGAAGGGCATTGGCGAGGCGGCGGGAACGCTGGTTCCATTGCCGGAACGTCATCGCCCGCCCGAGATCGCGGGCACCGATCCGATCCGGAAACAAGCTTGCATGGACGGAGATCATCTCCCCGATGGTCAGCAACTCCTTCATGGCGCGATTTTCCTGACTGTTGCGATCCCGGCCCGCACTCGATGGTCCAGCATGGGAGGGGTCCGCTATTTGTTGACGAGACGCGCGGGAATGGCGAGGACGAGTATCCCGCTCAAGGCCATCACCGCTGCGAAAACGTAGAGGCTCGCCGCATTGCCATGCGTCAGCGCCCCGAGCCAGCCGACGATATTATTGGTCGTGAACCCGGCGAGATTGCCGAGTGAATTGACGAGAGCGATGCCGGCCGCAGCGGCGGCACCGCCGAGGAATGAGGCGGGCAAGCTCCAAAACGCCGCCTGCGCGCTCAAAGCCCCGGCGACCGCGAAGACGAGCCCGACCATCGCCGCCATGGCATGGCCGCCGGCCCACGCGGTCAGCGCGAAGCCCAGCGCGGTCGCAAGGCAGGGCACCAGCGTGTGCCAGCGGCGCTCGCGCAAGCGGTCGGCGCTGGCGTTGACGACGATCATCGCGACGGTTGCGACGATGTAGGGAACCGCGGTGAGCAGGCCGATCGCGAATGGGTCGGATATGCCGGTCTGTTTCAGGATGGTCGGCACCCAGAAGCTGTTGAGATAGATGCCGCTCACGATGCCGAAATAGATCACGCCGAGGAGCCACACCCGAGGCGTTCTGAATGCCGCCGAAAGTTTCGAGAAATCCTCCTTTTCGCTGTCCTCGTGCGCGATATTGCGGGCGATGAGTTGCTTCTCGTCGTCGTCGAGCCATTTCGCCGCGGCGACGCGGTCGTCGAGGTAGAATAGGGTGATGAGGCCGAGCACCAATGAGGGGATGGTCTCGATGAGGAATAGCCATTGCCAGCCGCTGAGGCCGTGGGCGCCGCTGACCGCGTTCAGGATCCAGCCCGACAAGGGGCCACCGAAGATGCTCGACATCGGTATCGCGGTGAGGAAGATCGCGGTGATCCGCCCGCGCCGCCGCGCCGGATACCAGTAGGTGAGATAGAGCAGCACGCCGGGAATGAAGCCGGCCTCGGCGACGCCGAGCAGAAAGCGGACGACATAGAAGCTGAGCGGCGTGTGGACGAAGATCATGGCGCCGGAGAGCAGACCCCAGGTGAGCATGATCCGCGCGATCCAGAGCCGCGCGCCCACCCGGTGCAGGACGACGTTGCTCGGCACTTCGACGAGGACATAGCCGATGAAGAACACACTGGCGCCGAACGCATAGACCTGCTCGCTCAATTTCAGCTCGTCGAGCATTTGCAGCTTGGCGAAGGCGACGTTGATGCGGTCGAGATAGGCGGCGAGATAGCAAAGGAACAGGAAAGGCACGATCCGCATCGTGACTTTTCGATACGTCGCCCCTTCGAAGCGCAGCGATGCGGGATCGCGGGCGACACTGGCGGCCTCTGACATTGTGTGACGTTCCCCTAAAAATTACCGGCGTCGAGCAAGCCGCGCGCCGGTCGCGGCTCGGATCAACGCGGGTTGCGGCGTTGCCGCCCTGGTTTGCTTGCGTCACCGGTCGGCGCGTCGGCCGCGAGCCGGGTCGCAGCACTTTCGATATGGCTCAGGATGCGGGCTTCGGCATCCTTTGGCGCGCCGGCGATGATCGCATCCAGGATTTCGCGATGCTGCTGCCAGATGCTGATCGGCGGCTCCGATTTGCGCAGCACCTCGCCCATCACGCGCCGCAGGAAACGCCAGTGGATTTCCGCCGAAGGCTTGATCATCGGGTTGCCGGAGGCATCGTAGACGAAGGCGTGGAACGCGACGTCGTGGGCGATCATGGCCTTGATCGCGCCGGCCGCGACGGCTTGAAATCCCGCCTCGAGGATACGCTCGCCCTGGCGCCTGGTGTGTGCCGCGATCTCCGGCGAGGCCGCGCAGCGCTGACCCGCGAGACGCGCGGCGAGCGCATCGAGCGCCGCCCGTACCTGATAGCGGTCGCGCATCATCTGCATGTCGAGCGGCGCGACGATGAGCCCACGCCGGCCGGCATCCTGGACGACGCCATCGCTTCTGAGCAGCAGGAGGGCTTGCTGGATGGGCTGGCGAGAGACGCCATATCGCTCGGCCAGGACTTCCTGGACGAGGTGGGTGTTGGGCGCGAGGGTGCCGTCGGCGATTTCGCCGACGATCGCGTCGTAGGCCTGTTCGACGAGGCTGGGGTGGGCGGCGAGGTGCATGGCGGACATCCGAATTCTGAATTCCGTATTCTGAATTCAGAACGCTTGGCTTGTCAAGCGGAAATCCCCGCGCCACGCGATTGAACTGATGCGCGATCGGATTTTGGATCGCGCGGCAGGCGCCCGGCCTGCTCGCCGCTCAATCACCAGACACCAGCCTGGGAAGCATCTGCCGGGTCTAGCGGGCAGCGATGGGGCAAGTTATGCTCGTTCCACTATATCGCTCCCTTTGATATCGCCCCCTTTGATATTGCCCCGGAATCGCGCAGATGCCTCTTTCATCCCTATCACGCCGAACCCTGTTGCGCCTCGGCGCAACCGTCGGCCTGTTGCGGGCCGGCGCCGCGCGGGCCGCCGAGGCGCCGCCGATCGCCGCGGCGGCCGATCTCACCTACGCGCTCCCCGAAATCGCCGCATTTTTTACGAAGACGACCGGGGATCGGGTCAAGCTGGTGTTCGGCTCCTCGGGCAATTTTGCGACCGAAATCGCCAATGGCGCGCCGTTCGAGATGTTTCTCAGCGCCGATGAGACTTACGTCACGAAACTGGCGCAAAATGGCCTTACGCGCGATGCCGGCGTGCTTTACGCCGAGGGGCGGATCGGCGTTTTTGCCGCGCGCGCAGCCTCCTTCGCGGCCGATCCCGAGCTCCGGGGGGTGCGCGCCGCATTGGCGCAAGGAAAGCTCGGCAAATTCGCCATCGCCAATCCCGCCCATGCCCCCTATGGCCGCGCGGCGCGCGAGGCCTTGCTGCATGCTGGGCTGTGGGAGACGATCGCGTCCCATCTCGTGCTCGGCGAAAACGTCGCCCAGGCGGCGCAATTCATCCGCGCCGGCGCCGCTGCTGGGGGTATTCTGCCGCTCTCGCTCGCGAGCGCCCCGGGTTTCGCCGATGCCGGCCATTTCGCCCTGATCGCGGCTGACTGGCACCAACCGCTCCGCCAGCGGATGGTGCTGCTCAAGAGGGCGGGGGCAACAGCCGCGGCGTTTTACGATTTCGTGCAACGACCGCCGGCTCGCACGATTTTTCAGCGCTATGGCTTTGCTCTCCCCGGCGAGCCGACTGGCCGAGGGTGATGGACTGGATCGCCTTTAGCCTCTCGCTCCGGCTCGCCATGGCGACCGCGGCCATTCTGCTGCCGCTTGGCATTCTCGCCGGCCGCGCGCTCGCTTGGTCGCGTTTTCCCGGCAAGGGGTTGGCGCAGTCATTCCTCGCACTTCCTCTCGTCCTGCCGCCGAGCGTGCTCGGCTATTATCTGCTGGTTGCCTTCGGCAGCGCCTCGCCGCTCGGCGCGATCTGGCAGAAATTCACCGGGCATCCGCTGGTGTTCAGCTTCAGCGGGCTTCTCCTCGCCTCGTTCCTGGTCAATCTTCCTTTCGCGGTGCAGCCGATCGAGCGCGCTTTTGCCGCCATCGCCCCCGATATCCGGGAAGCCGCCTTTGTCAGCGGCCTCAGCCGCTGGGCGTCATTCTGGCGGATTGAGTTGCCGCTCGCCTGGCCCGGCCTCCTTGCCGCTTTCGTTCTCACTTTTGCGCATACCATGGGCGAATTCGGTGTCGTGCTCATGGTCGGTGGCGGCATTCCGGGCGAGACGCGCACCATCGCCATCGCCATTTATGACCGCGCCCAAACGCTCGATGGCAGCGGCGCCGGCACGATGTCGCTGCTGCTGCTCGCCTTCGCGCTGGTGGCGCTCGGCCTTGTGCAGGGGCTGACCGGCCGCATCGGCCGCCGCTATGGCTGATGCCGAACGCGACCGCCACGCATCAATGCCCGAGGCCGACGGCATCGGCGGACTGAGCGCCCATCTCGTCCAGAGCGGGCCGATCCCGCTCGATGCGCGACTTTCGGTGCCGCGTGGCGAACTGCATGCCCTGATCGGCCCCTCGGGCAGCGGCAAAACGACCATTCTCCGGGCGCTGGCAGGGCTTTATCGGCCGCGCGACGGGCGCATCATCTGTGCCGGGGAAACCTGGTTCGCGGCGCAAGGCGGGATCGATCTCCCCCCGCAGCGAAGGCGCGTCGGTCTGGTTTTTCAGCACTACGCGCTGTTTCCGCATCTATCGGCGGAAAATAATGTCGCCGCAGCGCTCGGCCATGTGCCGCGCGGCGAGCGGGCGGCAAAGGCGCGCGCCTTGCTCGCGCAGATGGGTCTCGCCGATCTTGCCGCGCGGCTGCCGGCAACGCTTTCGGGCGGCGAGCAGCAGCGGGTCGCGCTCGCGCGGGCACTCGCACGCTCCCCAGCCCTTCTGCTGCTCGATGAGCCCTTCGCCGCCCTCGATGCCCGAACGCGCCGGCATCTGCGCCAGGAACTCGCGTATCTCGGCCAGCGCGTCACGATCCCGATCGTGCTGGTGACGCATGATCTCGAAGAGGCGGCAGCGCTCGCCGGGCGGATGACGGTGCTCGCGGGCGGGCGAACGCTGCAATCGGGAGCGCCGGCGGCGATCATGGCGCGCCCGGCGTCGCTGGAAGTGGCGAAAGTCGTTGATCTGCAGAATCTTTTCGAGGGCCGGATCGCCGGCAACGAGGCGGGGGAAACCGTGATCGCCTGGCGCGGCGCCACGATCCGCGCTGCCCCCGCCGCTTTCCCGCCCGGAAGTGCGGTCGCCTGGACGGTTGCCCCTGCCTCGATCACGCTTCATGCCGGAAAGATCGCAGAGACTTCCGCCAATGTCGTCTCGGGGCGGATCGGCGAGGTCGCGGTGCTGCCCGGCATCGCAAGGATCGTCTTTCGCGCCGATGACGCGCCCGACGCGGTCTTCGTCTTTCCCCGCCCGCCACCCGGCATCGGGCCTGATCTGCCGCGTCCGGGTGACGCCGCGACCATCGCCTTCGCCGCCGAGGCGGTGCATGTCATGCCGCTTACGGCGTGAGGCTGCGCTGCGCCACCGCTGGCGCGGCGTTGCCCCAGGCATTGCGGATATAGGTCGCGATCGCGGCGATCGCCTGCGTATCGAGGCGGCCGGCGAAGCCGGGCATGGCCGCGCCGGTGGGGGCGGCATCGGTCGCGACGGCGCGGCCCCCCCTCTCGATGATATGAATGACGGTATCAGGCCGCTCGGCCTCGACGATCGCGCTCCCGGCAAGACGGGGGAAGAGCCCTTTCGTT
>JAKAQU010000295.1 GCA_021819535.1 Pseudomonadota bacterium
CATCGGCCTTGATCGGCAGATTTTCGGCGATCTCCGCCGTCCCGGCATTGCCCGGCGCACACCAGAGTTTTTCGACCAGCGGGCTCGCCGAAAGCCGCCATAGCAGCGCGTGCTCCCGCCCGCCTGGCCCCCCCACCAGAATGCGCATTCTCTCTCCTTCGCAAACTTGCCGCCAAGGCTTCACCTCCGGCACGAAACGCTTAGTGTTCGCGCCATGAGCGATGAAACACCCCTCCTTAGCCCGGTCTCCAATGTCCCGGAATATACGGTCTCCGAAATCTCGGGCGCGGTGAAGCGCACGCTCGAGGGAAATTTCGGCCGCGTGCGCGTGCGCGGCGAAATCACCGAGTGCCGGCGCTATCCCTCCGGTCATATCTATTTCGCACTCAAGGACGAAAGCGCCAAACTCGCTGGGGTGATTTGGAAATTCACCGCGCAGAAACTCGACCTCGCGCCGGAAAACGGCGTCGAGGTGATCGCGACCGGGCGCATCTCCGCCTACGCCGATCGCTCCTCCTATCAGCTCATCGTCGAGCGGCTGGACTATGCCGGGGCCGGCGCCCTGCTCGCGCGCATCGAGGCGCTCAAGCTCCGCCTCCAGGCGGAGGGGCTGTTCGCCCCCGAGCGCAAACGGGAACTGCCGCTTTTGCCGCGTGTCATCGGCGTCGTCACCTCCGAACAGGGGGCGGTGATCCAGGATATCCGCACCACCATCGCGCGCCGATTCGCGCGCCCGATCCTGCTCTGGCCGGTGCCGGTGCAGGGGGAGGGGGCGGCCACACGCATCGCAGAGGCCATCGCCGGGCTCGGCGCCCTGCCTGAGGCCGGGCCGATCCCGCGCCCCGACGTGCTGATCGTCGCGCGCGGCGGCGGCAGCCTCGAAGACCTGATGGCCTTCAACGACGAGGCGGTGGTGCGCGCCGCGGCGGCCTCGCCGATCCCGCTGATCTCCGCCGTCGGCCACGAGACCGATACGACGCTGATCGATTTCGCCGCCGACCGCCGCGCCCCGACCCCGACCGCGGCCGCCGAACTCGCGGTGCCGAGCCGCGCCGACCTCCTCGCCGGCCTCGCCAGCCGGTCGGTGCGGCTCGGCGGGGCACTCACCCGACATCTCCAGACCGCGCGCCTCCGCCTGCAACAGGCGAGCGTCGCACTGCCCGACCTCCCGAGCCTCGTCGGGCTCGCGCGGCAACGCCTCGACGACCGCACGGGCCGGCTCTCACGCGCTCTCCCGAGCTACCTCGTCCTCCGCCGGAACGGCTTCGCTGGGCTCACAACCGCACTCGATGCCGCACTCCGCCACTTCGCCGCCGCCCGCCGCGGACAGGCCATGCGCATCCTCGCCCGCCTCACGCCGGCCCCGCTCGCGGCCAGCCTCCGCGAACGCCAGACCCACCTCGCCGGCCTCGCCGCCCGGCTCGAATCAGTCTCCCACCGCGCCGTCCTCGCCCGCGGCTACGCCCTGGTGCGGGACGAAAAACGCCAGGTCTTGACCCACATCGCCGCCATCCGCCCCGGCAGCCGAATAACGATCGAAATGCAGGACGGCACCACCACCGCAACCACCACCCACCCCCCCCCCCACCAGACCGAATTGCCGCTCGGTGAGACGTGAGGGTAAGGCAGGACAGAAAAAAATGTTCTTTTTTTGAAAAAAAGAAACAAAAAACTTTTTTTACAAAAGGGCTGTTTTAAAATAGGGCCATGAGGCGCGCGTGATCGGCGAGATCGGCGGGCGGGCCGGAAAAGACGATGTGGCCGGATTTGAGCACCGCGACACGGTCGGAGGCGGCAAAGGCCTCGGCGATGTTCTGTTCGACGAGAAGGAGCGACATCCCGCGCGCCTGTTGCACGGCGCGGAGTGGGCGAAGCAGGGCCTGAAACGTCTTTGGCGCGAGCCCGATCGAGGGTTCGTCGAGCAGCAGGATGCGGGGGCGCATGAGCAAAGCGCGGCCGATCGAGACCATCTGCTGCTGCCCGCCCGAAAGCTGGCCGGCGCGGCGGGGGTAGAAGGTCTCGATCGCCGGCAGAATGCCGAGCACTTCGTCGATCCGCGCTTTGGCCTCCGCCCCCGAGAGCTTCGCCGACCAAAGCGCGAGGGCGAAATTCTCCGCAACCGAAAGCCCGGGAAAGACGCCGCGACCCTCGGGGACGAAGCCGACCCCGGCCCGCGCCATCGCTCCCGGCTCGGGACGGATGGCCCGGCCATCGAGCCTGATCTCGCCGCGCTCGGCGGCATGAAGCCCGAATAGGACGCGCAAGAGCGTCGATTTACCGGCGCCGTTATGGCCGATGAGAGAGAGGGCCTCGCCGGCGCCGAGCGCGAGATCGACGCCCGCAAGCACGGCGCGCCCGCCATAGCCGGCTTCTATTCCGCTCGCCGACAGCACAGCTCCGCTCATGCGCGCTCGCCGAAATAAATGGCGGCAAGAGCGGGATCGTTCAAAATGGTTTCGGGATCACCCTCGGCGAGCTTCCGCCCCTGGTCGAGAAACACGATGCGATCGGCAAGCTCGATGACGATGTCGAGATTATGCTCGATCAGGCAGATGGTGACGCCCTCGCCGAGCTTCTCACGGAGCAGCGCCGAAAACCGCGCCCGCGAGGCGGGATCGAGGCCGGAGGCGGGCTCGTCGAGCAGCCAGATGCGCGCGCCCGTCGCGATGATGCGGGCGAGTGAGAGGAATTTGCGCTCGGCATAGGCAAGATCGGCCGCATCCGCCCGGGAGAGATCGGTAAGCCCGGTCGCAGCCAGCGCGTGCTCGGCCCGCGCCGCGCGCGATTCCCGGCTGGTGCCGCCGCCCGGCTGCCAGAACCAGGAGGCTGGTTCGGTCGCGCACAACACATTGTCCCGCACCGACATGCGGGCGAACAGCCGCAGATCCTGAAAGCTCCGCGCGATGCCAAGGCGGGCGATGGCGTGCGGCGTGCGCCGACCGATCGCGACATCCGCGAGTGTCACCGTGCCGGCATCGGGCGCGAGATGGCCGGTGATGAGATTGAAGAGCGTCGTCTTGCCGGCGCCGTTGGGGCCGATCAGTGCCGTGATCAGGCCCGGCGCAAGGTCGAGATCGACCCCATCGACCGCAGCGATGCCGCCGAAGCGCCGTGTGAGGCCGCGCGCTGAAAGAAGCGCGCTCATCGCTGCCCCGCCATGCGCCCGGCGAGACCGGCGGGGCGGAAAATCATCAGGAGCGTCATCGCGAGCCCATAGACGAATTGCTGCACGGCGCCGATATCGGTCGGCGGCAGGCCGGGAATGAAGGTCAGCGCCGCGGGAAGGGCGAGCAGCAGCAGCGTGCCGAGGAGCGGGCCGGCCAGCGTTCCGGCGCCGCCGATGATCACCATCGCCATGATCAGCACCGATTGATCGAGGGTGAAGCTCTCGACATTGACGAAGGCTTCCTGAAACGCGAACAGGCTGCCTGCGATGCCGGCGAAGCCGCTGCCGAGCAAGACGGCGAGGGTTTTGAGCAGCGGCACGTTCTTGCCGAGCGCTTCCGCGGCACTTTCCGAATCGCGTAGCGCCATCAAGGCGCGCCCGAAACTGCCGCGCATCAAGAGACGGACGACGAGCAGGGCGGCGGCAAGGAAAGCGAGGCAGACGATCAGGAAAACCACAGGCTCGGCAAGCGAAAAGCCGAACAGGGTCGGAGGCGGGATGCCAACGAGCCCGCCGAGCCCGCCGGTGATGTCGCTCGCCTCGGTGAATACCGTTGTTGCCAGCATTTGGAGACCAAGACTGGCGATGACGAAATATTCGCCCCGCACGCGGAGCGCCGGCAGGGCGAGCAGCACCGAAAGTGCCCCCGCGACCATCGCGGCGGCAAGTGCCGCAAGCACGATATCGGGCGTGAGATCGAGTGCCACGTGTGCCGCGGCATAGGCGCCGAGGCCGAAAAACACCGCGTGTGCGACGCTGAAAATCCCGCCATAGCCGATCAGGATGTTGAGGCTGACGCTGAGCAGGCCGAAAATTGCCGCAAGCTGCG
>JAKAQU010000296.1 GCA_021819535.1 Pseudomonadota bacterium
GCGGACGATCGCCGCCGGGCCGACATCGCGCCGATCGACCACCGCCGAGGCCCCGGCGACCATAAGGAGATCGGCGCCGGCCTCTTGGAGTTGCGCCAGCGCCTCAGCGATCGGCACCTCCGCGTGCGCCGCGCGAAGCGCGGGCAAAAGCCGCCCGCCGAGCGCCGCCATGCGCGTCTCCGTCGCCTCGATGATGTTCTGCGCCGCTTTCTCCTTGAGCCCCGGCAATTCGCTCACCACGAGGCCGGCGGTGAGCTTGCGGAAAGGGTGGACGGCAAGGATGTTTTCCTCGGCGCGGGCGCGAGCTTCGGCCTCGGCGAGAAGGGATAAGGGCACCGCGAACGGGATGATTTTGACGGTTGCCACCATCTCGCCGGCAGCGACCGGGGTCGCATCCGGCAGGGTTCCGATGGTGAGCGCCTCATCGACGCCGTTCAGCCGATCGACCGCGGTGCGCTCGGCGGTGAAAAGCCCGTGCCGCGCGGCCAGGAGATTGACGCGCCCGGTGCCGGCGCGGCTCGCCGTGATGTTGGGGCCGAGGAGGGCGACGGCAAAGCGCCTCGCCGCCTCGTTCTCGTCGATATCGCCGGGCTCCAGCCGCGCCGCGATGATCTCGGAAATCCCCGCCTCGGCCAGAGCCGCGACCGCCTCGGCATCGAGCCGCGTGCCTTTTTTCAAGACACGGCCGGGCAGGCGTTGTGTGTGCGCGAGAATAGCGCCTTCCGCGTCAACAACGGGAATATTGCCAAAAATCATGCCGCCCACCCGAAATCGCGGAGCAGGAAGCCAATCAGCGAGACCGCCAGAGACGCATCTCCGTCGGAAAGGGGGCGGACTTCCTGTTTTTTTTCCGCCTGACGCTCCCGCTCCGAGGATTTGCCGCGAGGGTGAAGGCGGTTGATGACCGAAGCAGCGTTTGCGATGCCGTTTCGTTCCTGCGGAACTTTACTCACCAGGCCGCCCAAATCCCCGGTGACACCGGTCACATCGACTGTGGGTAACCATGCAGCGAGCAGGAGCCGCGCGTATTCGCGACAGACGTCGACAACTGATTCGGCGATCTGGATGGGAGCCACATCAACTACTTTTTCGAAGCCTTCCTGGACTTCCTTTCTTTTTTCCGCGGGAAGTTTTTCCTCTATCAACTCAGGCAAGATTCCGAGTGCGGACATGGATTTCAGCGTAAACAACGTTTCGCCGTTAAACAGTCGTTCGGCATCGACAATACGCCAAGCAGTCGAATGACATGAATCACCAAAAAAAATTCTCTTACTATTTATATTAGTTAAATTATTATAAAATCCAAAATCCATAGCATGGATATTTATAAAAACCCCCTGTGATGGTGTAGTTTGTCCAGGTGGTGGAAATCTACCAAAATTAACTAGTATCATTCCTGGTCTTTGAAGTCCATCAATCTGGTAAAATCTACCGCGCCTGATTCTAGTTGTTGAATCAAATGAATCTTCTCGAAATAATTTTTGAAGAGGATCTATTTTACCCAAATCAGTTTTATCCACAAAGAATTTCGAGAAATAGGGTATCGGATCTATTGCCGAAAATTTGTTGCCAAATCCTTCGAACACAACGGATGAACTCTGATGAATAGCCAGAATCATGCCGCCGCCTTTTGCCCCATCGCCGCCCCGCGGCGCGCGGCGATGATCTCGGCGAGGATGGAGACCGCGATTTCCGGCGCGGTGACGGCTTCGATGTCGAGCCCGACCGGGCCATGGATGCGCGAAAGTGCCGCGTCATCATGGCCGAGTTCGCGGAGGCGCTTGAGCCTTGCCGCATGCGTCTTTCGCGACCCCAGTGCCCCGATGTAAAACGCCTCCGACCGCAGCGCCGCATCGAGCGCCGGATCGTCGAGCTTCGGGTCATGGGTCAGCGTCACCACCGCACTCCGCGCATCCGGGGCGAAACGCGCCATCGCCTCGTCCGGCCAGTCGCGGCTGATCTCGACACCGGGGAAGCGCTCGCTTGTGGCGAAGGCGCCGCGCGGGTCGATCACGGTAACGCCAAACCCGGTCTGGGCCGCGAACGGCGCCAGAGCCTGCGCGATATGGACGGCACCGATGATGGCCAGGCGCGGCGGCGGGTTATGGACATGGAGAAACCAAGTCTCGCCGCCGAGGGCAACACTCGCCGAGGCTTCGCCGTGGAGTGCCGCCGCCGCTGCGACCGCGAGTGCCGCCGGGGCCTTCGGGTCGGGCAGCAGATATTGCGCCCCATCGGGGAGGCGGGTTGCCAGCACCACCGGGCGTTTCGCCGCCCGCGCCGCCTGCAGGGCAGCGAGCAGATCGGGGGTCATGCCACCGCCTCGACGAACACTTTCACCTTGCCGCCGCAGGCGAGGCCGACCTCCCAGGCGCGCTCGTTGGTGACGCCGAAATCGAGGAGCCGCGGCACGCCGCTTGCGATCGTCTCTCGCGCCGCCTCGGCGACCGCGCCCTCGATGCAGCCGCCGCTGACCGAGCCCGCCATGCGGCCGCCGGCGGTCACCGCCATCTGGCTTCCGGCCGGGCGCGGCGATGAGCCCCAGGTTTCGACGACGGTCGCCAAAGCCACTTTCTCGCCCGCCGCGCGCCAGCCTTCCGCGACCGCAAGAACGTCTTCCACCTCATTCATATTGTTCATACTCCACTCATGATGCCAAAGCCCGCGCCACCAGATGCTCGCGCGCCGGCGCCGGGCGGGAGAGGGTATCGATCAGCCCGCGCAGGCTGGCGAGATTATGCACCGGGCGAAACTCGTCGACATAGGGCAGCATCGCCCGCACCCCTTGCGATTTGGGTTGAAACCCCTCCCAGCGCAACAGCGGATTGAGCCAGATCAGGCGCCGGCAGGAGTGGCGGAGACGATCCATGTTTTCGGCAAGACCCGCCGCGCCGTCGCGATCGAGCCCGTCCGTCACGAGCAACACGATCGCCCCCTGGCCGAGCACGCGCCGCGCCCAGCGCCGGTTGAAATTGGCCAGCGCCTCGCCGATCCGTGTGCCGCCCGACCAGTCCGGCACCGCATGGGCCACCATCTGAAAGGCGACCTCGGCATCACGGTAGCGCAGTTGGCGGGTGATGTTGGAAAGCCGCGTGCCAAACAGAAACACCTGCACACGCTCGCGCTCATTGGTCACGGCATGAAGAAAATGTAGCAAAATCTGGGCATAGCGCGCCATCGAGCCGGAAATGTCGCAAATCACCACGAGCGGCGGCGGGCGTTCGGTGCGGCTTGCGTGGGCGAGCGAGAGGATCTCCCCGCCCTGGCGGAGACTCTGGCGGAGCGTCGCGCGGAGATCGGTCTCGGCGCCGGCGGGATCGGCGCGGCGGCGGCGGGTGCGGCGGGCATCGAGGGGCAGGACGAGGCGGCGGATTTCACGCTTGGCGAGCGCGATCTCCTCGGCCGCCATGGCCTCGAAATCCATGGTTTGCAGCCGCTCGGCGGCATCGGCGGTCAGCACCGCATCGATCCTCGGCGGCTCTTCCGGCGCCTCCGGCGGGTGCTCCCGCGGGCGCGCGAAGGCCTCGGCGACGCGGCGGGCAGCGGGGGCGGCGCGTTTTTTCTCCGGCTCCTTCCTCGCCTCCATCAATGCCATGGCGACGGCATGGCGGGCGGCGGCGGGATCGCGCCAGAACAGGCGAAAAGCCTGGTCGAAAATCTCGCGATGCTCGCGCCGATGCACCATCACGGCTGCCAGCGCCGCTTTCACCTCGGCCTTGCGGCCGAGATCGATGCGGGTCAACGCGTCGGCCGCCGCCAGCGTCTCGGCGGGGCCGACGGGAAGCCCCGCGCGGCGCAGAAGTCGCGCGAATTCAACGATATTGTCGCCGAGATGGCCGGGTTCCGCGTCGCTCACTGGTGCACCTTCGGGTTGGCGGATGCGAAGCTGCGGAGCGGCGGAGCATCCGCCAACCCGAGCCCCTGCCGTGACGGCCAGCGTCGCTTGCCGCTGGACGGCCCGCATGAGACC
>JAKAQU010000297.1 GCA_021819535.1 Pseudomonadota bacterium
TCTCGGAGCGCACCATCCTGACCCTGCTGGTCAACCATCGCCGGGTGGATCGCGAGGAACTGGACGAGGACCTCGGCGCCATTGCCTGAGCCGCCGAGGGGAACGCCGTGACGACCGTCCGCAAGAAGCTCATCGAAGTCTCGATCCCGCTGGAGGCGATCAACGCGGCCTCGGCGCGGGAAAAGTCGATCCGGCATGGGCATCCGTCCACGCTGCATCTGTGGTGGGCGCGCAGGCCGCTGGCGGCGTGCCGGGCGGTGTTGTTCGCGCAGCTGGTGGATGATCCGTCCGCCTGGCCCGACCGGTTCCCGACCGAGGAGGCGCAGGAGGCAGAGCGGAAGCGGCTGCACCGGGTGATCGAGGCGATGGTGCCGTGGGAAGCCTCGAACAACGAGGCGATCCTGAACGCGGCGCGCTGGGAAATTGCCCGCTCGGTCGCCTGGGGCCTCGGCGAGGAACCGCCCGCGCGCGACGACGGGCGGGCGATCCTCGACTATCTGCAGACCAAGGCGCCGCCGGTCTATGACCCGTTCTCAGGCGGCGGGTCGATCCCGCTGGAGGCGCAGCGGCTGGGGTTGCGCGCCTATGGCTCCGACCTCAATCCGGTCGCGGTGTTGATCGGCAAGGCGCTGGTCGAGATCCCGCCGAAATTTGCCGGTCAGCCGCCGGTCAACCCGCGCGCCCAGGCGGAAGCGGTGCATGGCCAGCTTCGCGGCTGGCGCGGCGCGCAGGGGCTGGCCGAGGATGTGCGCTATTACGGGCAATGGATGCGCGACGAGGCGGAGCGGCGCATCGGGCATCTCTATCCGAAGGTGAAGTTGGGAGCGCGGGCCTCCGGCCCGCCTGCGGACGGGACGTCCGCGCTCCCACAGGAAAAAGAGGCGACGGTGATCGCGTGGCTCTGGGCACGCACGGTGCGCTCGCCTGATCCGAGAGCGAAAGGGGCGATGGTGCCGCTGGTGTCCTCGTTCCTGCTCTCCTCCAAGGAGGGGAAGAAAGCCTGGGTCGAGCCGGTGATCGATCCGACGGCACCGGATGGCTGGCGCTTCGAGGTGCACACGGGGACGCTCTCGAAAGCCGATGAGGAGCGGCTGAAGAAGGGGACTAAGTCGGCCCGAGGCTCGAATTTCGTTTGCATCTTGACGGGCGCAGCGATCAACGGCGATCACGTCAAGGCTGAAGGCGTGGCCGGACGCATGGGCGCACGACTTATGGCAATTGTTGCTGAGGGTAACCGTTCCCGTGTCTATCTGTCGCCAATCGCCGAGCACGAAGCGCTTGCAGCAACGGCGCGGCCCGCGTGGACCCCAGATGGTGATCTGCCCGACGACCCGCGCAATTTCTGGACCGTCCAATATGGCTTGAAAACCTTCGCCTCGCTCTTCACCCCCCGCCAGTTGGTGGCGCTGACGACCTTTTCCGATCTCGTGGCCGAGGCCCGAGAAAAGGTGCTGGCCGACGCCCTGGGAGCGCGGGCGTCCCGCCCGCATTCCCCCCTCACGCCCAAAGCCGAATGGCACGCCCGCCGTGGCCTGCCGCATTGGGAAGCCGGCGAAACCCCGCAATCCATCACCTTCCGCTTGGCCGACTCCCTGCCCCGCGATGTGATCAAACGCCTCAGCGAAGCGCGGGCCTCCGTCCCGCCTGCGGGCGAGACGCCCGCGCTCCAACGACAGCGCTTCGAATCCCTGCTCGATTCCGGCCACGGCGAATGCCTCCTCGCGCGGCCCGAGCTTGCCGCGATCGTCGAAAACGCCCTGCTGCATTTCCATGGCACACGCTATCGGCTGCATGCCTGGTGCATCATGCCCAACCATGTGCATGTGTTGGCAACGCCGCTACACGGGTTTTCGCTCTCCTCGATCGTGCATTCATGGAAATCGTTCACCGCGAAAGCGATCAACGCCGCGCTTGGGCGCAGCGGTGCGGTGTGGTTTGAGGAGTATTTCGACCGCGCGATCCGCGATGACGCGCATTTCGCCGCAGCGCAAGCCTATATCGAGGCCAATCCGGTGAAAGCCGGGCTGTGCGCGACGCCGGAGGCGTGGGTGTTTTCAAGCGCGGGGGAAAAGGCGCGCGGTCGTCTCGACAACATGCGGGCGGGACGCCCGCGCTCCGTTGACGAAATCCCACTCCACGAAAGCGGAACCGGCGCGGCAGCCTACGCGGATGCGGTGGCGACGTATTTGGGGTTCTCTGTCAGCAAGGCTTCGACGCGTTCCTCCGCTCTGACCATCTGGGAACCGGGCATGGGCCGTTTGGCCGGTGCCATGGGACGGCAGGCTCTGCCGATGCAGTGGAACTATGCTGAAACCAATCCCCTCGCAGGCGCGGGAGGAGATATCGCGGGAACAGCTGTCTCCGTGGCCGAAAATTTGGATAACCTGGGATTTGGTGGGGCTGGTCTTATTCGGAACTTGGCTGCTCAGAGCAACACGTTTTCCGACGAACCCGTTATCATATCAACAGACCCACCATATTACGACAATATCGGCTATGCCGATCTATCCGACTTCTTCTATGTCTGGCTCAGGAGATCGCTCGGCGGAGTGTGGCCGGATTTGTTTCGTCGCCTGACCACCCCGAAAGACGAAGAACTTATCGCCACGCCCTATCGCCACGGCGGCAGGGAGGGAGCGGAAGCGTTCTTCATGGGCGGTATGGGCCAAGCGCTGGCGGCGATGCGCAAGGCGGCAACAAATTCTGAGCCGCTTGCCATCTACTACGCATTCAAACAGTCGGAAATTGCGAATGATGGCATTACGTCTGCAGGCTGGGCATCTTTTCTGCAAGCTACCGTCGACGCCGGCCTTGCGGTAGACGGCACTTGGCCGATCCGGACTGAAGCAACGAATGCTCTCAAGGCCAATATGAACGCCCTTGCCTCCTCCATCGTCCTCGTTTGCCGCAAGCGGAACGAGGCGGCGCAGACGGTCACCCGTGCCGAATTCATCCGCGCGCTGAAACGCGAGATGCCCGCAGCGGTGGACAAAATCCGCAAGGCGGGCGTCGGCCCTGTTGATATGCCGCAATCGATCATCGGCCCCGGCATGGGCGTCTTCACCCGCTTCGCCCGCGTGTTGGAGGACGACGATTCCGCGATGAGCGTCAAAACCGCGCTCGCGCTGATCAACCGCGTCTGGGGCGAGATCGAGAATGATCTCGACGCCAATTTCGATCCGGCAACGCAAGTGGCGCTCGCCTGGTTCGCCACCTACGGTTTTGACGCGCGCGCGTCGGGCGACCTGATCACCCTGGCGAACGCGAAGAACATCCCGGTCGAAACGCTGTTCCGCGCCGGCGTGTTCCAAAATCTCCACGGCAAGGCATGCCTCACCCCACGGAGCGCGGGCGTCCCGCCCGCAGGCGGGCCGGAGGCCCGCGCTCCCAGCCAACGCGCTCCAAGTGAGTGGACCATCTGGGAATGCGTGCAGCGCACCGCCCACGCCCTCCGCGCCGAGGACGGCGGTGCCGAGGCCGCGGCGAAACTCGTGGCCAACATGGGCCCCAAGGCCGAAGATGCCCGCGCGCTGGCCTATCGACTGTATGAAATCGCCTCGCAGAAATCCTGGGCCGCCGAGGCGCTGGTCTATAACGAACTCGCCCAGGAATGGGCGCATCTCGAAGATCTCGCTGCGCGCAGTGGCGTGCGCGATCTGTTCGGGGAGGTCACGCGATGAGCGCCGAGAAGGAAACCCTGAGCCGCGTCCAGGGCGCGCTGTATCACCTCCGCCAAGGCCTCGCGCCGTTCGTCGAAGCGCGGATGAAGGCGCGGCACGGCGCGCAGTGGCTTGCCTATGCCAGCCGCGCCGCCGGCGGCGACCCGCGCGCGCCGCTCGACGAATATGGCCTCCTGAAAACCATGATCGACCAGTGGCGGGACGTGTTCGATGATGCGTTCGCGCGGGCCGAGAAGCAGCGCGTGCGCAATTTCGTCTCGAGAT
>JAKAQU010000298.1 GCA_021819535.1 Pseudomonadota bacterium
GGAAATGCAAAGCCGCGCGTATCTGGGGCTTTCGCATCTCACATAAAGAAGGTTCTTTTTTGAAAAAAAGAACCAAAAAATTTTTATTCGGTGGGCAGTGCCTGCGGCACTGCCGGCTACGAGGCGCATGCCGCTCCGAGGGATCGGAACAAAAGCCTTTTATAATGATTTCTTCATAGCAAAAACTCGATCGTCCGCGCGCTTTCTTCCTTGATCCGTTCGAGGAGTGATCGGTGTGCCCAGGTTTGCGGGTCGATCGCCTGCGAGGCGGCGATGTCCTCGGCGAACAGGGTTTCCATGCGCTGGGCGAAGGCGTGATCGAGAACGACGGCGCTGATTTCGTTGTTATAGATCACGCTTCGCCAGTCGAGATTGGCCGAACCGACGGTCGCCCAGGCATGATCGATCACCGCCGTCTTGGCGTGGAGGACGACGCGGCGGCGCTCGAAGATTTTCACGCCCGCTTCCAGCAAATCCTCGTAATGCGCGCGTCCGGCTGCGATCACGGTGGCGCTTGAGCTATGCGCCGGCACCAAGATCTCGACATCGACGCCGCGCCGCGCCGCCGCTTCGAGCGCATGGTCGAGATCGGGGGTCGGGGCGAAAAATCCGGTGGTGAGGTGGATCGAGGTCCGGGCCAAGGAAATCATCACCAGAAGCGTGCGGTAGATCAGCGCTCGATGCTGCGTCGGCGTGCCGTCGATCGCCTGCACGACGGCGCTGCCCTGGTGCGCGGTCGGGGGTGGTGGGGGCGGGGGCAGGGGAGGGCCGTGCTGATCCGCCCAGGTTTGCGCGAATATGCCCTCGAATTGCTCGGCGGCCGGCCCCGTGATGCGGACATCGGTGTCGCGCCAGGCGAGTTCGTCGGGGCTGATCGGCTTGCCGTGCCGGTTATGGCGGCGGATATCATAGACCCGGTTGATATTGATCCCGCCAGTGATCGCGACCGCGTTATCGACCACCAGCAATTTCCGGTGATCGCGGCGGTTGATGTCGAGGGTGAGGCCGGAAAAAACCCCGAGCGGGTGGTATTCAACCACCCGGATCCCCCCCGCGCGGAGCCGTTCGATCAGAGAATCCGGGGTATCGAGCGAGCCGAAGGCGTCGAAAATGAGATTGACCTCCACCCCTTCCGCGCGTTTGGCGAGCAGGAGATCGCCGAAACGTGCCCCCTCGATGGGATCGAATTCGTAGCTCTCCATGTCGATCCGCTGCCTCGCCCCGGTGATTGCGGCGGTGAGGGCGGCATAGGTCTGTCCGCCGTCGGTGAGCAGGGCGACGTCGTTTCCGGCAACGAACGGGGTGTGGGTGATGCGCGTCTCCTCCTCGCGCATGAGGTCGAGGGTATGGGCAGGATCATTACTTTTCCGTGCGGCCAGCGCGATATCGGTGTCCACCACCGGCAATGACGCACAGGCCGAGAGCCCGAGCATCAGGGAGAGGGCGAGGGGGAAGGAGGGCGCGCGAGCAGCGGGCGGGCGGCATCTTCGCATACGAATCATCCGTGGGGCGGGTTTCCTTTACTCTTTCTTCGGACACGCGCGGCAAAATTCTCTGCATCGCGCGGCGTCGTGCGTCAAACCGGGCATCGATTTTTCTACACCGGGCTGGGAGAAGCCAATGGATGATCTGCTGGTCGATTTTTTGACCGAAACCAATGAGAGCCTTGCCGAACTCGATGTCGCGCTGGTGAAGCTCGAACGCCAGCCGGACGATCATGAAACCTTGTCGCTCATTTTTCGTCTGGTGCATACGATCAAGGGCACATGCGGCTTTCTCGGCCTGCCACGGCTCGAACGCGTCGCCCATGCCGGGGAAAACGTGCTCGGCCGGGTGCGGGACGGCAAGCTCGCCGCGAGCAGCGGTATCGTCAGCGCCGTCCTTGCCTCTCTCGATCGCATCAAGTTGATCCTTGCCGGCCTCGCCGAGACCGGGGCCGAGCCGGCGGGGGACGATTCGGCGCTGATCGCCGCCCTCGACGAAGCCGCTGAGGGGCGCCTTCCGGCTGAGCCGACGAAGATGGCCGAGGCCGAACCCCCGCCCGCCGCAGCCCAAGAGGCGGTGCCGGTTGCTGCGGCCGATGCCGCGGCGCCCGCGCCGTCGCCGACAGAACCCGCGCCACCAGCCCCGGCTGCCGAGGCGCCGCGCGAAGGCGGCGATGCGGTGGTCGCCGGGCAGACGATAAGGGTCGGCGTCGATGTGCTGGAGCATCTCATGACCCTGGTGAGCGAACTGGTGCTGACCCGTAACCAGTTGCTCCAGCTCGCCCGCACTCAGGAAAACGCCGCCTTCGCCGTCCCGCTGCAGCGGCTTTCCCACATCACTTCCGATCTCCAGGAGGGGGTGATGAAAACCCGCATGCAGCCGATCGGCAATGCCTGGAACAAATTGCCCCGCCTGGTGCGCGATCTCGCCCATGATCTCGGCAAGAAGATCGATCTCGTCATGCTCGGCGCCGATACCGAACTCGATCGCCAGGTTTTGGAGCTGATCAAGGATCCGCTCACCCACATGGTGCGCAACAGCGCTGATCACGGGCTTGAGCGGCCCGAAGAGCGGCGCGGCGTCGGCAAGCCGGAAACCGGGCACATCACCCTCAATGCGTTCCATGAGGGCGGCCATATCATCATCGAAATCGCCGATGACGGCCGTGGCCTCGATCTCGCGCGCATCCGCGCCAAGGCCCTCGCGCAAGGCATCGCGACCGAGGCCGAACTCGCGGCGATGAACGAGAGCCAGGTGCAGCGTTTCATCTTCCATGCCGGCTTCTCGACCGCCGCCAGCGTCACCGCGGTTTCCGGGCGCGGTGTCGGGATGGATGTCGTGAAAACCAATATCGAACGGATCGGCGGCACCATCGACCTGAAAAGCATTCCAGGACAGGGGAGCACGTTCACCATCAAGATTCCGCTGACGCTGGCCATCGTCTCGGCGCTGATCGTCGAGGCCGGCGGCGAGCGCTTCGCCATTCCGCAGATCAGCGTCGTCGAGCTGGTGCGTGCGGGAAGTGCTGGGGCGGCGGATGGCGATCAGCCGGTGATCGAGCGGATCAACGCGACCCCTGTGCTCCGGCTCCGCGACCGGCTGTTGCCGCTCGTCAATCTGCGCGACCTGCTCGCGCTCGGCGGTGGCGAGGAGAAGACGGCCGGCGAGCTTTACATCGTCGTCGCCCAGGTCGGCACCAGCCTCCTTGGCATCATCGTCGACCGGGTTTTCGATACCGAGGAGATCGTCGTCAAGCCGGTGGCGCCTATTCTGCGGCATATCACCATGTTCAGCGGCAATACCATCCTCGGTGACGGCTCGGTGATCATGATCCTCGATCCCAATGGCATCGCGCGCGCGACCGGCAGCAGCGCCGGCGAGCAGCGCAGGCCGCCCGCCGAGACGATCGAAAATGCAACCTCTGCCTCGTCCACGGCGATGCTGCTGTTCCGCGCCGGCGATGCGGCGCCGAAAGCGGTGCCGCTCGGCCTCGTCGCCCGGCTCGAAGATATTCCTCGCGACCGGATCGAGACCTCGTCTGGCAAGATGGTAACGCAATATCGCGGCCGGCTGATGCCGCTCGTCGCTTTCGAGGGCGCGCACGGCGAGGGGGAAACCCAGGCGGTACTGGTGTTCAGCGACGGCGAGCACAGCATGGGGCTGATGGTGGACGAGATCGTCGATGTCGTCGATGAAGTGCTGCGCATCGAACTCGGCACCGAGGCCCCGGGTTTCCTGGGGACGGCGGTCATCGCCGGCCATGCGACCGATGTCATCGACACCGATTACTGGCTGCGGGCAGCGCAACAGGATTGGTTTCAATCCACCAGCAAGACTTCCGCGACCATCGCCCCGCATATCCTGATCGTCGAGGACAGCGATTTCTTCCGCCAGTTGCTGGTGCCTTCGCTCGCCGCCGCTGGCTATCGCGTCACCGCCGCCGCGAGTGCCGCG